>NZ_JAQMTJ010000304.1:0-2770 GCF_028330815.1 Dolichospermum lemmermannii CS-548 | reverse complement strand
GAATAGATTTTGATGACATTTTTGGTGATTTACTGTTTCTCAAATGCCTTTTTTCACTTTATCTGTTTGTTTTGATGCTCCCTTTGATTTTCATCTCCGTAATTTCCCTCTGTAACATTTTGGGGTGCGGAATGTGGGTTGTAGTTTAGATAATTCTATCATCTTGTGGGGTGGGCATCTTGCCCGCGCCTCAATATTTAATTGTCAGAATCAGCATATCCAGGATTTTAGGATTTACAGGATTTGATTGACTTTTTACCTGATGAAAATAAATGTAAGATTCAATTATTCCCAATAGTCGGTTTAAACCGACTTTAGCTTTTAGACAGGGAATTAATTCCCTGGCTTCCTTGTCAGAATCAGGATATCCAGGATTTAAGGATGTACAGGATTGCAGTTTGTAGATTTTCTGTGAAAGTTAGCAAACATTAATCAGACAGAATAAATCTACTTGGCCATGGATTTTTGAGAAATAACACGTAAAAATAGTTAAAATTATCATCTATATAATTTTAATATCTACAAAATTTTATTAACTATTATCTACTTTCTTATCCTGTTAATCCTTTAATCGGTGAGTATCCTAATTCTGACATTTTTTATATATTCAGTTAAAATAATCATAAAATACATTTTCATCGTTTAAATCTCCACCCATGCAATTAATTCTTTACAGCAAACCCGGTTGTCATCTTTGTGAAGGCTTACAGGAAAAACTAGCGCAAATCAAAAATCTCAGTTTCCAGCTAGAAATTCGAGATATTACCACCCGTAAAGATTGGTTTGCAGCATATCAATACGAAATCCCGGTACTGCATTTAGTCACCAGGGACGGCACAGAAAAACTGATACCCCGTCCTTCTCCCCGTCTCAGTATCGAACGTTTAGAAAAAATGTTAGGTCAATATGTCTCCCAATAGATGACAAAATGATGCAGAATAAGCGCAAGACAAGCTTGTGGCGAGGTTCACCAGATGAAATTACGGGAATTATTAGCGACTGTAGATGGGATTAATTCTGTAAATATACCAGATATTGATATTCAGGGACTTAAAACTAATTCCCATGCTTGCACGGTGGGAGATTTGTTTATCGGAATGCCAGGAACTAGAGTAGACGGTGGAGAGTTTTGGCCAGGTGCTTTAGCTGCTGGTGCTGTAGCGGCGATTATTTCTTCGGAAGCAATGCAGAAAAATCCGCCTACAGCTAACTCTGTAGTCATTAGTGCCGATAATATGACTAAAGCCTGCGCTCAAATAGCCGCAGCTTTTTATGGTTATCCTGGACAAAAACTGAAAATGGTGGGTGTGACGGGGACAAATGGTAAAACTACCACCACTCACCTGATTGAATATTTCCTAACTCACGCTAATTTACCGACGGCGTTAATAGGCACACTTTACACCCGCTGGCCTGGTTTTGAGGAAACTGCTGTGAATACTACTCCTTTTGCAGTAGATTTGCAGCAACAATTAGCTAAGGCCATGAATGCTGGTTGTGAAACTGGGGTAATGGAAGTTAGTTCTCATGCTTTGCACCAGGGTAGAGTTTTGAATTGTGCTTTTGAAGTGGGGGTATTTACCAACCTTACCCAAGACCATTTGGACTATCACAAGGATATGGAGGACTATTTTGCCGCGAAAGCGTTGTTATTTAGTCCCAATTATCTCCACGGACGGGCAATTATCAACGCTGATGATGCTTATGGTAAACGGATAATTGCGTCCTTGAGTCCAGAACAGGTTTGGAGTTATAGCGTTAATGATAGTACCGCTGATTTTTGGATGAGTGATTTAAATTATCAACCAAATGGTGTGAGCGGAATTTTACATACTCCCCAAGAAAATGTAGATTTTAGTTGTCCTTTAGTTGGTCAATATAACTTAGAAAATCTTTTAGCTGCTGTGGGTGCGGTTGTCCATGTGGGTTTAGGTTTGCAATTGGTAGCAAATGCCATTCCTGGGTTTCCCGGCGTTCCTGGCCGCATGGAACGGGTGCAAATTCACCCACAGCAAGATATTAGCGTGATTGTAGATTATGCCCATACTCCCGATAGTTTGGAGAATTTACTGAAAGCTGCCCGGCCGTTTATTCCTGGTAAAATGATTTGTGTGTTTGGTTGTGGAGGAGACCGCGATCGCACTAAACGTCCAAAAATGGGTAAAATAGCGGCTGAACTCGCAGATTTAGCAGTAGTGACATCAGACAACCCCCGCACGGAAAACCCAGAAAAGATATTACAGGACGTATTAGCAGGTATTCCTGATATAGTACAACCAATGGTTGTGAGCGATCGCGCTACCGCAATTCGGACGGCTATTTTACAGGCTCAACCTGGAGACGGTGTATTATTAGCCGGTAAGGGTCACGAAGACTATCAAATTCTGGGTACTGAAAAAATTCATTTTGACGACAGAGAACAAGCACGGGAAGCTTTACAGCAAAGAATAAATAGCCAAAATTAATTAACCCATCTTCAAGGGGTGGGGTTTCCCCGCCCTTGTTTCCCACCAAGTTGTAGAAAATCTATTTTACACTTGATGACCATTGGTGACAAGTTAAGGCTGTAAGTCTTTTGTCAAGCGGTTTTTGGATAATTATTGAAAAAAAACTCGTCAGACCCCCGCTGGAGATCAGGAAAAGGCGCGACAATTAACTTAACATTTAGTTTTCGTTTCTGTTTGATAATACCTAAATCTCGATTTTGAGGGTCAGCAAAATACTTAACTTTCTTCGGTTGCCTTACCTTTTTGATGAGCCATTGTAAAAT
>NZ_JAQMTJ010000303.1:0-17169 GCF_028330815.1 Dolichospermum lemmermannii CS-548 | reverse complement strand
CTCCCCTGGTAGGGGAGAGGTTTGGAGAGGGGTCTGTTTACACATTAAAAACTTTTAAAACATCCTCTTAGAACTTCAACAACAATATCCCCGACTTCTCAAAGAAGTCGGGGATCTGAGTGCCTCTTGTTATACATACAAGCCTTTAGACACTGGGATAAAAGATACTTATTGCAAAAACTGTAATTATTGTTATGATTTCAGAAATTAGTAACTAATGTATTTCATTAGTGAAAAGAATCTATCAGGAGGAAATTCCTTTGTCTCGACGCTATTTATTTACTTCCGAGTCAGTTACAGAAGGTCATCCAGATAAAATTTGTGATCAAATCTCGGATACCATCATTGACGCGCTATTAGCAGAAGACCCTAATAGCCGTGTAGCAGCAGAAGTTGTAGTCAATACTGGTTTGGTGCTAATTACTGGAGAAATTACCACTAAAGCTCATGTCAATTACGTCAATCTTGCCCGTAAAAAAATTGCGGAAATTGGCTATACTGACGCTGGTAACGGCTTTTCTGCGGATAGTGCTAGTGTTCTAATTGCCTTGGATGAACAGTCAGCGGATATTGCTCAAGGTGTAAATACTGCTAAAGAAGCCAGAACTGAAGATAGTGAAGAACTATTCGATAAAATCGGCGCTGGTGATCAAGGGATCATGTTTGGTTTTGCTTGTAACGAAACCCCAGAACTGATGCCTTTACCAATCAGTTTAGCACACCGCATTGCCCGAAGATTGGCAGGAGTTCGCAAAGCTGGTATTCTCCCTTATCTGCGCCCTGATGGTAAAACCCAAGTTACCATTGTTTATGAAGATGGCAAACCTGTAGGCATTGACACCATCTTAATTTCTACCCAACATACAGCTACCATTGGGGATATTACCGATGATGCTGGGGTACAGGCTAAGATTAAGGCTGACCTGTGGACAGAAGTAGTAGAACCTATATTTGGTGATATTGCTATCAAACCAAGTGAGGAAACCAAGTTTTTAGTTAACCCCACTGGTAAGTTTGTCATTGGTGGACCCCAAGGAGATTCCGGTTTAACAGGACGGAAAATCATTGTTGATACCTACGGTGGTTATTCTCGACATGGTGGTGGTGCATTCTCCGGTAAAGACCCCACGAAAGTAGATCGTTCTGCGGCTTATGCAGCTCGTTATGCAGCTAAAAATATTGTTGCGGCTGGGTTAGCAGAAAAATGTGAAGTACAGCTAAGTTACGCCATTGGTGTAGCGCGTCCTGTCAGTATCTTTGTTGATACTTTCGGTACAGGTAAAGTGGATGATGAAATTCTGTTGAACTTAGTCAAAGAAAACTTTGAACTGCGTCCAGCGGGAATTATCCATGTGTTCAATTTACGTAACTTACCAAGTGAAAGAGGCGGACGTTTTTATCAGGACGTTGCAGCTTATGGTCATTTGGGAAGAACTGATTTGGATTTACCTTGGGAACACACTGATAAAGTGGATGTATTAAAGAAAGCGGCGTTTGCTTAATTAGTTAGTTTGATAACAAGATTTACTTTGAGGTTATAGACAATTTAATTATCTATAGCCTCTTTTTTTGGAGTTTCCTAAGTTAATTTACTTAATCCCAATCAGGGAACATAGCTCCATCTTCGCCACCAATACCAATCCCTGTGTTATATATGCCAGCATCGGTAATGTTAAGATTGTCCATTGATGCTTGATAGACGTTGGAATCATTGACTGTGGCGCGGGTAAGATTTGCGCCGTTTAAGTTAGCTTTTTTCAAATTGACGTTGGTAACAAAGGCTGATGTTAAGTTAGCACCTGCTAAGTTTGCTCCGGTCAAGTCAGCACCTTCTAAGTTAGCATTTGTAAGGTTAGCACCCTGAAGATTTGCGCCTCGCAAGTCTGCACCAATTAGATGAGTGCCACTGAGGTTGAGTCCTGATAGATCACACTGGATACATTCTCTAGTTGACAAAAGTTTCTGTAAATCTTTTTGGCTTCCAGCTTGAACTGAATTAGCTAGAAACAGGGGAGTTATCAAGGCCATAGCGGCTAATAGTTGAAGTTTCATACAATTTCCCCCTCTCACAATATAGTTATGTCTGTTCTTGTCCTCACGAACTCATTATCTCACTAATTGGCGAAAAAATGTTGATTTAAACTACAAGCTTGATATTTCTTTTTATAACTCAGCAATTGGGAATAGACAAGTGGTAAACTTTGTCAATTCGTAAGTCCTAGTTTTTTATAGTGGTTTTTGTTAAGATTGATGAAATTTTTCTGGTGAAATACCACTATGGCTTTATATGCAGAATTACATCGGCATTTAGGTGGTTCCGTTGTCCCTCGTGTCCTATGGCGATATTTCCAGCGTCATAATGCTGAGTTGATTTCTCGCTTTGGTGAATATGCAGAGTTTGAAGATTTTTATACTCGTCCTCGTAATACTTTGGATGAATATCTAGAATTGCATACCCTTGTGGAAAGTGTGCAAACGGTGGAGACTTTACCTTACTTCATTTACCGCTTATTACGCGGTGCTTATATTTTTGAGAATTTGGCTTATTTGGAATTACGCTATACTCCCTATTTACGAACTCCTGAACATTTGAGTCAAGAGGAAAGAATTGATAAGATGGCGGAGATTGTAGATGTTGTGGGTAAATCTAGTCATGTACCCGAATATCCCATTGTTACTAGTCAAATTCTTTGTATGCACTCCCGTTTATCTTTTGAGGTAAATAAGGCAATTATTGATTTGGCGGCACAAAATAGAAAGTATGTTTGTGCGGTAGATATGGCTGGTGGCGATCGCTATTATGCCCAAAGAATGGCAGAATGGATCAGTTTATATAATTACGCCCATTCACTGGGTATTAACACCACGGGGCATCTTTATGAAACTAAGGATGGTTGTTATCCCGAATTGTTACCCTATTTAATGCGAATTGGTCACGGTATCCAAATTCCGCTTTTATATCCTGAATTGCTGCCAGAAGTTGCTAGAAGAGGACAATGCTTAGAAGTTTGTCCGACAACTTATTTAAAAACAGGAACTTTACAGGATATTCGGCAACTGAAGTTGGTTTTTGACCGCTGTTTTGCAGCGGGAGTGGATATCGCTATTTGTACGGATAACGCGGGCTTACATAATGTGCGTCTCCCGTTTGAATATGAAAATCTTTTGACTTACGACATTATTAATTTTCAACAGTTAAAAGCTTGTCAAGATGCAGCTTTCCGCCATGCTTTTGCTTGGCCTCACAGTCAACGTCCAGCATCTTTGTTAACTGGGTTGTTGAAGTAGGGAACAGGGAACAGGGAACAGGGAACAGGGAACAGGGAACAGGGAACAGGGAACAGGGAAGAAATTTTGGCGTTGCTGAATTGAGGTATGAAATTCCCAAATTAAACCTTTAAAACTCTTACCTCAGTGCGTCTTTGCGCCTTTGCGTGAGACTAAAATTCATACCCTTAATCAGCAACGCCGAAATTTTTTTCTTTCTCCTGACTCCTGACTCCTGACTCCTCAAGATTTAACCTTCTACGCCTTCTGTAGCACCACCAATGGATTTCCAGGCTGATAAGCCACCGCCCAGTTCAGCTACTGTGGTAAAACCGAGGAATTGTAAGGTTCTCACAGCTTGGGCTGATTGGCTGTCATTTTCGCCATAAACATAGATTTGGCGTTCTCTGTAGAGGGATATTTGGGCGCGAGATTCTAAGTCATTGAGGGGGATAGAAATCGCTCCTGTGATGCGGCTATGATTGTATGTTGAGCGATCGCGCACATCAATAATTGTAAAAGCAGGTTGACCCCATTGAAGACTTGTCTTTAAGTCATTAACATCAGCAACTAAATCAATACTCATAAGTTTTTTCTGCGGCTAATATCATCAGAAATCTACCAAATATCTCTTCTTAATGCGGATTTCTTTAGAATGACAGCAGATTCTAAAAGTTAATCTTTTGTAATCATAATATTGTAAGCTAATGTTCTCTAGATGCAAAAAATACTTAATTTTTAATTTTTAATTGTTAATTCCTCCTATGGTATCTACTATTCAAGCTTTACCAACAGAAGTTGTATATTTAATTACGGCAGGAGAAGTAATTGATTCTTTGGTAGCTGTTGTCAGGGAGTTGGTGGAAAATTCTCTTGATGCTGGCGCAACGCGCATTGTTGTTTCTTTATGGCCGCAACTGTGGCGAGTTCGGGTGGCTGATAATGGTCATGGGATGAATTTGGATGATTTGCAACAAGCCGCAACTGCACATAGTACCAGTAAGATTCATTCTAGTGCAGACTTATGGAAGATTAACAGTTTGGGGTTTCGGGGTGAGGCGTTACATAGTTTAACAACTCTGGCAAATTTAGAAGTTTTAAGTCGTCCTTTAGGGGGAAGTGAAGGCTGGCGAATTAATTACAATAATGAAGGAGAAGTAACAGAAGTAGACTTTGCGGCGATCGCTCCTGGTACTGTCGTAACAGTTAATAATTTATTTGCTAATTGTGAAAACCGTCGTCAAGGTTTACCTCCGACAAATCAGCAATTAAAAGCTGTACAAGGGATAATTCAACAAATAGCTTTATGTCATCCTCATGTTAATTATCAAGTTTGGCAAAATGATAAAGAATGGTTTACGATTTGTCCCGCATTAACTGTGGGAAAACTGATTCCCCAGATTCTCACCCAAGTCCGACAAGATGATTTACATGAGGTGAATTTAGAAATCCCCAATCGGGAAAATTGGTCTTTGCATTTAGTGATAGGATTACCCGATAGATGTCATCGTCATCGTCCTGATTGGGTGAAAGTGGCAATTAATGGCAGAATAATTAAATCACCGGAATTAGAGCAGACAATATTTTCAGCTTTTCATAAAACATTACCACGCGATCGCTATCCTGTTTGTTTTTTACATTTAACTATTTCCCCTGAACAAATTAACTGGAATCGTAACCCAGCGAAAACAGAAATTTATCTGAATGAACTACCTTTTTGGCAAGAACAAATTACTGAAGCCATTAATAAATCATTGCGGATTTCGGAAACTAATATAAAAGAATCTGTTCACACAACCAGAGTTAGTAATTTATTAAAAGTAGCAGAATCTAAAGGTGAATATAATTTCAATTCTCAAAGTTCTCAAAATTTCCAAAGTAATGAAAATCAAAATTATTTAAAAGCTATTGCTCAAGTCAGTAATACTTATATTGTGGCTGAACATTCTGGAGGAATGTGGTTAATAGAACAACATATAGCCCATGAACGAGTATTATATGAACAATTATGTGATAATTGGCAATTAGTCCCTGTGGAAACTCCAATTATTATTTATCAATTATCGCCAGCGCAGGTTTCTCAATTACAACGGATTGGTTTAGATATTGAACCTTTTGGTGATAAACTTTGGGCAGTGCGAAACATCCCTAATATGTTAAAACAACGAGAAGATGCTGCTGATGCCATTTTAGAGTTAAGTTGGGGAGGAGATCTACAAACTGCTCAAGTTGCTGTTGCTTGTCGGAGTGCAATTCGCAATGGTACAAAAATGAGTTTACCAGAAATGCAGACCTTATTAGATAATTGGCAACAAACCCGCAACCCGCGGACCTGTCCTCATGGTAGACCAATTTATTTATCTTTGGAAGAATCGGCATTAGCGCGGTTTTTTCGGCGGAATTGGGTAATTGGGAAAAGTCATGGGATTTGAAGCTTATCAGAGTATTATTTTAGTCCCGTCCCAATTTCAGCGCGGAAATTGCCGTTTTAAAGCTGCAAAAACTGGACAAGGGGCTGATGTTTGTAAATTCTCCGGTTTACTCCAGGTAAAGGGGGCTTTTTGAGCCGCAGACATCCATAAAAGTTTTTTGGCTCTAGTCATGGCAACATAAAGTAAGCGATATTCTTCGGCGATTTTCAGGTATTTTGATTCTTCCCAAGCTTGAGAAATATCAGGTATAGGTTTTTTGTGAAGTCCCGCACGAATTTGGGCGCGGACGACTTCTGATAAGGTAAAATCACCTAAAAATTGTCCTTGGGGGGGAATCCAAAATCTGCCAGGAATTAAATTTTCATGGAGAAAAGGCAAAAATACATAATCCCAGTCTAGCCCTTTGGCTTTGTGCATGGTAATAATTGTTAATTGCCCTGCTTTAGTATATTGTGCTTCCACATTTTCTGGTTCTACAGATTCAAATCTTTCGGAACTGACAATTTCACTTAAAGCTAATATCATTGCCCCCATAGAACTATTCCCAAAAATTTGCAAATTTACCCGTTCTGCAAGTTTATCAGCAGTAGCCAATTCTGCTTGATCATATTTTAAAGTTAAGGCAAAAAAAGAAATTATTTGATAAAATGGTAGTTCTAAATAAGCCCTAAGTAAACTTCGACAAAGATGAGCTGCTTTTTGCACTATTTCTATTTGGGGTGCGCTTAAAAGACTTGGATATAAAAATTCTTCAGGTAGACTAGCTAGAGTGTTAATATCTTGAGTTGGAATTAATTGCCGTTCGACGAGAACATCTAAAGTAGCTTTGAGATAATCGGGGGAATGGGGACGCTCACAAAACTGTAATAATGATAAGATCTCTTGAGGAACATGAGAACGACGTTCTTTTTCTCCCACATCATAAAGTTTAATTTTATGTTCTTTGCATATTGGTTCTAAAGCCGCAGCTAACCATCTTCCTTGACGATTTTCTCGCACTAATATCGCTGCACAAGCTTGGGGATTTTCTGTAAATAGTTCAATTGCTCTTTGGGAAAGTAATTCAACTGTATGATGAATATCTCTAGGAGTATAAAGTTCCAAACCTTTTCCCACAGGTTCAGGATTGCCATTTTCTTGATTAACTGGTTGAATTTTCTGAATTCTAAATGGTGGTTGTCTATGATTAGTTTTGACAAAATCCTGATTATTTACCCATTCTAAAGCAAAGTTAGCCGCATCAATAATTATTTGTGTACTACGACCAGCTTGATCCATTTCTGCCAGTCTATCTTGAGTTTGACAATCTTCACAAAATTCTCGAAAATAAATAGGGTCAGCAGGTGTAAAAGTGGAATTAATCGCTTGATTAGGATCACCAACTCTAATTAAATTTAAGGCTGATTTATCTAAGTTATCTCCAAATTCTTGACTAGCGAGTATTTCTAATAAATCTGTTTGTAGGGGACTAGAATCTTGAGCTTCATCTTCAAAAACAGCAAAAACTTTATTTTGTTCAATCCGGCAGGTACTAGGATTTTTTAAAACTTTTAAAGCCCCTAAAATCATATCATCGTAATCAATGAAATCTTGCAACTGCATGATTTTTTGATATTGTGCATATAATCCGGCTGCAACTTTCAAAATTCCATATTTATCTGAAGTTTGTTCACTCCACTTGAATAAATCTGCGGGTGATATTCCTGAACTTTTCGCTTCATGAATCACTGTATAAGCTAAATCTGGTAATACTTCCGTTCTTAACACTGACTGACGACGGAGTTTTTCGGTTTCTTCTCCATCAAATTGCTGTCCTGCAAGTAAGCGCAGATAAATTTCAGGATCATTAGTAATCCATTGTTCTACGGCTGTGCGAATGAATTTATGACTTTGATTCGGTGTAATTAAGGTCGCATTTTCTAACTGTAATCCCGATAAATGAGGATGACGACTAGCGATAATTAAGGCTAAACCATGCAAAGTATAAACTGCAAATCCTGTTTGTGGTAAAGATAATTTTTTTAAATTTTCCCGAATTTTAAATTTAATATGTGCAGTTGCAGAACGGGTAAAGGTGACAACAATTAACTGTTTATAATCCTTATTGCCCGTATTTAAATAATACTCATATTGACGAGCAATAGCGATCGCTGCGGCTGCCGCCATTCCCGTTGATTTGCCCGCCCCTGGCACAGCAGACACCGCCAATGGACCTGATTGCCAATCCGCCATTTGCGTTTGTCCTGGGCGCAGTTGGGCGCGAATGGTAGCGATATTTTCTGTTAATTTAGTAAGAGGTGATTGGTCATTAGTCATTAGTTTTTATACAAGCTGTGTAATTTGATTCAAGTTAATATCCTTAATGAGAGGAATATCTACAGGGGTAGGTTTATTACATCGTACGATGCCTGCGGAGCGCTGGGCGATCGCTTTACACCTTAATCTTGCTAAACTAGAATAAACCTCACACCAGCAGGAGGACATAATGACTTTTACAACTGATATCCAGGAAGATCCAGACTTACGCCCTTATCCAGAAACCTCTCTTCCAGACCACACTCAACTCCCAGAGTCGGACGGTACATTCGTGAAAAACTTCCAGGAACATCCCCAAAGCATTCTACTGACAGACTCCATTCAACCAATATTGAAAAAAATTCATCCTGACGGACAATATTGCATAGGTCAAGATAGCGGTATCTATTGGCGCATTACTGACCCTCCAGAACGCGGTACGGAAGCTCCTGACTGGTTTTATGTCCCCAATGTACCACCTACCTTAAATGGGCAAATGCGCCGTTCTTATGTCCTTTGGCAAGAATTTATTGCTCCATCAATTGTTTTAGAATTTGTTTCGGGGAATGGAGCAGAAGAACGAGATAAAACTCCTTGGAACGGTAAATTTTGGATTTATGAGCAGGTAATTCGTACTCCTTTTTACGGCATTTATGAAGTTAATAAAGCCAGTATAGAAGTTTATGAATTAATTGGTGGAAAATATCAGTTATTAGCAGCAAATGAACGAGGACATTATTCAATTACACCTATGGGTGTGGAGTTAGGTTTATGGCAAGGTGAATATCAGAATGCAGAATTACCCTGGTTGCGGTGGTGGGATTTGCAAGGTAATTTATTATTAACTGGTGAAGAAAGAGCAAATCGCTTGGCTGCACAATTACGGGCTTTGGGAGTTGAACCGGAAGCGTAATATTATTTGGACTTTGAGTTAAGGATGCGTCGCAATCCTTACTAATTTTGCTAAACTAGAATAAACCTCACACCAGCAGGAGGACATAATGACTTTTACAACTGATATCCAGGAAGATCAAGACTTACGCCCTTACCCAGAAACCTCTCTTCCAGATCATACCCAACTACCAGAGTCGGACGGTACATTTGTGAAAAATTTTCAGGAGCATCCTCAAAGCAATCTACTGACAGACTCCATTCAACAAGTATTACAAAAACGCCATCCAGACGGACAATATGCCATAGGTCAAGATAGCGGTATCTACTGGCGGATGACTGACCCAGCAGAACGGGGTGCAGAAGCTCCAGATTGGTTTTATGTCCCCAATGTACCCCCTACCTTAAATGGGCAAATACGGCGATCTTATGTCCTTTGGCAAGAGTACATTGCCCCGTTAATTGTTTTAGAATTTGTCTCTGGAAATGGTAGTGAAGAAAGAGATAAAACTCCTTGGAAAGGTAAATTTTGGATTTATGAACAGGTAATTCGCCCTGCTTTTTATGGCATTTATGAAGTTAGGAAAGCCCGTCTTGAAGTTTATGAATTAACTGGTGGACAATATCAGTTATTACCAGCAAATGAACGGGGACATTATCCAATTAAACCTATGGATGTGGAGTTAGGTTTATGGCAAGGTGAGTATCTGGCTATGGAACTACCTTGGCTGCGTTGGTGGGATTCCCAAGGTAATTTGTTGTTGAATGGTGATGAAAGAGCCGAACAAGAAACACAAAGAGCAAATCGTTTGACTGCACAATTACGGGCTTTGGGGATTGAACCGGAAGCGTGATATTATTTGGATTTTGGGTTAAAGATGCGAGATTTACTAAACTATGAAACTGGGTTAAAAAGTCGGTGTCCTAGCCATCCTAAACCTAACCCTAGATTAGATATGCCAGCCAAAATTAGAAAAGTATGAAACTTGTTAAAGGATTTTTCTAATTCATTTCCACAAGCTCCAGCCATAGCTACAGCTAACCACCAAGACCCAGCCCCGCCTATAGCTACAGCTAACCACCAATCCCCAGTCCCTGTTATAGCTACAGATACAGCTAAAGTCACGGAACCAGCTATAGCTGCTGACCACCAAGACCCGGCCGCAACCACAGACCTAGCCATAACTACAGCCCCAATAACAGCTACAGCTACACCCCAAAATGGAGCATGAGATGTGGTTAAGAGATAGCCCATAAATGCATGAGACACTAACGAACTAATTAGCCAACTCCAAGGAATTGTTCTAGCTGGTTTATTGCTAATAGTTTTTTTGTCTCCTTTACGGTCAGGATAAACAACTTCTGGTTTGTAAGCATTTCTAATTAACACTGCATTAACAATGTTTGTTCCTGCATTAACAATTTTTATTTTTACATTAACAATGTTTTTATCTCTATTCATAAGTTTTATCATTGCATTAGCAATATTTTTCCCAAAACTAACAATATTTAGTCCTGCATTACTAACTTTTCTCTCTACATTAGGAATTTGAGGCTTGTAATTTAACATTTCTAGCCATAACTGCATTGATTTGGGTCGGTCTTTTGCTTCTAAAGCCATACCTTTGAGAATTGCCTGATTTAATTTGTTGCTGATACCAGAAATAAACCTCTGTGGTGGAATTAGCGGTTGATTATCAACTTTACGAGCTAAGGAAACTGAGGGTTTTTGTCCAGTCACACCATAATAGAGTGTGGCGGCCAAACTATAAATATCAACCGTTGGCTTGCTAGTACCTCTAGTGATTTGTTCATAGGGTGCAAATGCCGCATTAGCATCTTTACTCATTTGAGTTCCGGTTAAGGGAACTATTTCTTTAGAAATGCCAAAGTCAATCAAAACTGCTTTACCATTACTTCGCAGCATAATGTTTCCAGGGTGGGCATCTCGGTGTACTAATCCTGCTTGATGCACTACCATTAGAGCTTCCCCTATTTGGCGAATACAAGTTACAATCTCTGCTTCTGGTAATGCTCCCCTACGCTTGACAGCTTGAAACAAATTTTCCCCCGGTACAAACTCCATGACTAGACAATGGGTGTTACCTTCCTGAAATAGTTCAATTACCCCGACAATATGAGGGTGAGGCTCTTGAGATAAACGTGCTAGTGTCTGCCCTTCTGCAATAAATCTTTCTATATACTTGTCATATTCTGGGTCATGGTTCAGATATTCATTAGGTGTTTTGATAACAACTGGCCGATTTAAGTAAACCTGCAATGCCTTGTAAGTAATGCCAAATCCCCCTTGACCCAGAATTTGCTTAATTATATACTTACCACCGTGTAATTTCTGTCCTATTCCCCAGGTCATGAATACCTCTGATTTTAAATATTTATTTTCATAGCACCACCTGAGAAAAGTTTACATGATTCTACGGTTTATTGGTAGGTAAAGAAGTCGGAGAAAGTGACGGTGTGCTGGTAGGTGGAGATGGTTTAAAAATAGTAATCCAGCCAACTATACCTGAGAGTAATGTCCCAATAGCAGCAATTCCGGCTATAACCAATGTCCAGAACTGGATGTTTTTATCCCAACTCCAATCAAATATAGGCTTTGGTTTTTTTTCAGTTCCACCTAAAGAGTCAAGCCATTTTTTTACTGATTGCGATCGCTCTTGGGGATTTAGTTTCATTCCTGTTAAAATTGCTTGGTTGATGCGATCGCTAATTTTGGGATTAATTTCTTTTGGTTCTTGTAAATGAATATTATCCAGTTTACGTTTAAGAGCATCCACAGGAATTTGACCAGTCAAAAGTACATAAAGAGTTGCAGCCAAAGAATAAATATCACTGGCTTGAGTTGGTTTAGTGCCTGTAATGTAAAGCTCAGGAGATGCAAATCCGGGGGCATTTTCTTCGGCTCGTCGCGTCGTTAATTCATGGTCAAAATCTAGAGACAAATCAAAATCAATAAGTACAGCTTCAGGTTTTCCCCCACGTAAAATAATATTTTCTGGTTGTACATCTCCATGAATTAAGTTATTTTCATGTACAACTGTTAAAGCTTCCCCAATTTGCTGAATGTAAACTAATGCTTCTTCTTCAGGAAGTTGTAGTTGGTCACGTTCAGCTAAGTTTAATCCGGCTACATATTCCATTACCAAACAGGAAGAATCTGCTTCTTTAAAAGGTTCAGCAAATTTAACAATATGTTGATGCTGACAGCGCGTAAGTTTTACCGCTTCTTGCAAAAACAGCGTTTCTAGCCGTTCCCGATCTGATTGATTTAGAGATGTGAGTGAATTAATATCTAAGGTTTTAATTATTTGGCGATCGCCATTTTTATTTTTAACCAAATAAGTAATCCCGAAGCGTCCTCTTCTTAATTCTTTCTCAATAGTGTATTTTCCACCTTGCAACTGATCACCTGCTACCCAAGCCATTTTTGCAACTCCCCAAATACTTGGATTAATTTTCGCACAAAAAGCTTGTGTAGTCTCTATCTAGCTTCAGTTTCTACCCAAAATCACGAAACTCCTTCCCATGCCATATTCTTAATATAAGAATCACATCTTCAATGCGTAATTCATCAACTTTCAACAGAAAATAATCCCTTGGTCTTCTATTAAACCTGCTTATATAATAAAAATATCTTAACTAATTGATTGTACGGGTAGGGGTTTAGCACTGCTAAACCCTTACATATCTACGCAAAACTGTTAAATTAATTTCTTCTTTCTGACTCGGTGACTTCTATTGCATTACTCGTCAATCTGCCACGCATCTTTGGTATATTCTTCATCCAATACTTTCTTAGGACGAACCAAAACAATCATTTTTCCTAACAGGGGAATTGCTGGTGCGGTTTCAAACCATTGAAAGTCAATACTATCGCCGTTTTCAAACACAAAGTAATTGGAAATATCCCATTCTCTTTGAGCGCGATCTATAACGATCATAATCGGTTCAACTTTATTTTGATGGGGGTTGGGGAAAATATCGCTTTTACCAATGACAACTACAGGATCTTCGGCATTTAGTAGCACTTTCCAACCTGGTAAAGATACCCAAGCTTGTTCTCCGGCAAATTTAACGATGCGAAATGGTTGAATTTCGGTAATAAATGGTACGGCTTTTAATTCCTGTGGAGTTAGTGGCAATTCACCTACTACTGGTAAAATCCGGGGTAAGTCTTCATCAATTTCTAGCCGATAAAATGGCAAAATAGGCGGAGCTAGTTTGGGAGCAACGCTAAAATCCATTAACAGTTGTTCTAGTTGTTTTCTAGCTGTTTCGGAGTGAACAAAGCGTAAACCTTTGGCAATTAAGCGCGATCGCTCTGATAAATCAGATTTTTGTCTAGCGTATTTCCAGGATTGATAAGCGATCGCATCTCCTGGATGTTTACTGAAACCTTCTGGTAAACTAGGAAACCAAGAATAGTCTTTCACTGCTTTGGCTATATCCCTGACTACATCGGCATCAAGTTTGTATTGATATGTCAAATCCGCAGTCGTGGCTCGGTCTTCTTGAGTTAGTCCACGTAACTCATATAACACATCACTACTTTTGTACTGGTAATATGCTAATGTTTCTGGTGATGAGCCGCATTTTTCCAGAGAATTGTAAACCTGAGAGCCAACAATCACCTGATTTTGTTGAATCTGTTCAAATCCTGTGGCTTCAAAGATATCTTGGGGATTGTAACCGTTTTTTTGCAGGTAAGCGATCGCTTGTCCCCATTCCACCCAAGTCCCCTGTTTTTGTCTCAGCTTGACTAATAATTCTGTGGCTGTCTGTGCTGTATCCTCTGCAGGATTTTGAAGATTGGGCTGTGTTTCGGTCATAATTAAAAAGTGCGTCTTTAAAGTTAATACTGTCTGATGAGTGTGAAGAAATATAAAGTTGGGAAACTATATTCTTCTATTATGTGTGTTTTAATTATGAAAATAGTCAGAAAAAATAAGTGAGATATATAAACCAAGTTCGCTGTCAACGCCTAACCCCTGAAAGTGCCAAAAAACTTAATGTTCCCTACTCCCTCAACAAATGAGTAACGAAGTCCGCGCTATATTTAATCGTATTGCTCCTGTTTATGACCAACTTAACGATCAATTAAGCTGGGGACAACACCGCCTTTGGAAAGAAATGACAGTCAAATGGAGCGCAGCTAAACCTGGTGATACTGGCTTAGATTTGTGCTGCGGTAGTGGTGATTTAAGTTTTCGGTTAGCACGTCATGTAGGGGTAACAGGCCAAGTTTACGGAGTTGATTTTTCTGCCAATTTATTGAATACTGCTCAAGAACGCTGCAAAAATTACTATCCCCTACCTCCTATTAATTGGGTAGAAGCAGATGTATTAAATTTACCTTTTGATGATAATTATTTTGATGCAGCCACTATGGGTTATGGATTAAGAAATGTTAAAGATATTCCTAGTAGTCTCCAAGAAATATACCGTGTTCTCAAACCAGGAGCTAAAGCCGCGATTTTAGACTTTCATCGTCCCCACAATCAACAGTTCCGCGCAGTGCAACAATGGTATTTAGATAATCTTGTAGTTCCCATGGCGACTAATCTCGGCTTAAAAGACGAATATGCTTATATTAGCCCCAGTTTAGACCGCTTTCCTACTGGGAAAGAGCAAATAGAATTAGCGCATCAAGTTGGTTTTCTGGATGTCACACACTATCCCATTGCTAACGGTATGATGGGAGTATTAGTAGTAATTAGATGATTGGTAATTACCCATTATCTATTACCCACTACCCATTACCTAATCCAAAAGCCTGTGGATTTGTCTCGAATTTTATTGTATATCTCACCCCCAATCCTGGGTGGATTAATTGGCTATTATACCAACGACATAGCCATAAAGATGTTATTTCGTCCCTATAAAGCAGTTTATGTTTTTGGGAAAAAAGTCCCGTTTACGCCAGGTTTAATTCCTAGTAATCAGGAACGGTTAGGACAAAATATTGCTAATGCGATTATGAAATCGCTACTGACTCCAGAGGAAATGCAAAATCTGGCGCGGAGACTCCTGCAACCTGAACGACTACAAGGCGGAATTTTCTGGTTATTACGTCTGGTAGTTGATCAAGTTAAAGGTGATAAAAACCCTCGTAGCACTAAGATTTTGGCGGGAGTTTTACGTGATTTATTGGGTGAATCTTTACCACGTCTTTTGAAGGTTTTAGCGCGACAAGAAACATTTTTAGAAACGCAAATTAACCAAATATTTGATAAGGTATTATTAGAGTTTCAACTTAGTGAAGAACAATCTGTCCGGTTAGCTGATTGGTTATTAGAGATAGTTTTACCTCCCGATAGATTACGACAAGTTATTATTGATTTTTTAACAGATCGGACAATTCAAACCATTGATGAGAGTTTTCGAGAAAAAACCAGTGGTACTTATTGGGTAGTGGCAAATCTATTTGGGTTGAAGAATACTTTGACTCGGTTACGGACATTTTGTTTAGATGAAAAGGAAGCAACTAATAAAAGATTGCAAGAATTAATTAAAGATTTAAAAATGCGCGATCGCATTAAGGAATTATTACAAAATTTATCTTTGCAAAATCTTCCTGTTGGTACAGTCCGTCAACTGCGAAAAACGATTAGAGATAGTGTGCGTGAATATCTCCAAAATAGTGGTAGGGACTTGCTCAAAGAATTAACAGAATCGGCTGATTGGGAAAGAATTTCTATTGTCTTGTTAAATCGGTTAAGTAGTTCAGCCGTTGTTAACAATTCTTTAGAAGTTGTGGCACGGGATTTAGCATTAATTTTAGAAAAGTATCTAGAAAAAGATTTAGAAATTATTGTTGCTCAAGCAATTCCTATTTTATCTATAGATCAAGTAATTGTGGAACGAGTAAAAGCCACCTCACCGGCTGAACTGGAAGATGCTATTGAGGGAATTGTCAGAAATGAATTACAAGCAATTGTCACTTTAGGTGGTGTTTTAGGTTTTGTTGTCGGTTTGTTGCAAGTAGGATTTTTATTTTTGAGTCAATCTATGTGATTGGTAATTGGTAATTGGTAATAGTTAAAAAATTTAACTTTTGTAAGAGTTAAAAAAATATCAGCAAATCCCGAATTTCTTGCTGGTCAATACGTCAGGGGAAACGCATCTAATTTTTTTTAACAAAATGTAACTTATATGAATAGAGAATAGGGGTAGTATTACAAGGGCAATATCAAGTTAATATGTGAATATAAAGAAAATTTCATGGTAAATTCGTTTCGATAAGAATCAATAAAATGGGTTGAAGTGGTATTCTCTCTTAAATGGCATACTGAATAAGGGAGAAATTAAAAAACCACTCTTGGGATGAAGGTAATAAAGCGAAAATGAGACGTAAATCTGCTAATAATAGACCAACTAATCCGTCTAAACCCTCTATGTTCCAATCCCCGGTGTTTAACTTCGCCACCATTGCCCTTTTAGGAGGAGTGATGATTTTGGGAATTGGGATTGGGATTGCGTTTAGTTCGACAACTACATTGAGTTCATCAAATGTGGCTTCCCGTGAGTTCATTGACACTAGAGCGCCAAATCCTGAGATTTGTGTGCAGTTTGGATCTAGTGCCATGGTGATGGATGCTAGACTCTTTGTCACTCTTAATCCCTTTAATGTCTTTGTTGCCCAGCCAAATATCCGCCCTGGATGTGTAATTCGTCAAAATAACTGGGCAATTTTGGAAAATAAAAAACTTGTAACATCAGATCAGGTACGAGAATGTAAAAATCGTCTTAATACCTTTGGCTTTACAGGGGACTTAAATAGTGAAAAGCCAGATATTAGATGTATTTATCAAAATGAATCGGCTCAAAATTTCTTTTTATCTCAACCTGGTGCTGTGGGAAGTCCACAAGATACGGAAAGATTTTAAATATGGGAGTCAGGAGTCACCGAGTCAGGAGTCAGGAGAAGGAAGAAGAAAGAAGAAGAAGGAAGAAAGAAAAATCTTCTTTCTTCCTTCTTCTTTCCTGATAAGTTTTAGCTTAACCGACAGAAGCCCCACGTCTGACCCGATAGGGCAGCGGGGGATGAATGGCGTGTGAATTGACGACGGTTTTCCGACCAACGCGACAGCAAGGAAGGAAAACATGGAGACAATTCACAAATTTTGTGTTATGAATTGAATATCTCGGCAAGGCGAGAGAATAGCGATAACCAAGCTAGATACATGATCATTTTTGTTGATTAACCTTGATTTTGCCTTTGGAACGAGGGGTCAGCCTATCGCCTTAACATCAGTCTTGTTGT
>NZ_JAQMTJ010000302.1:0-8706 GCF_028330815.1 Dolichospermum lemmermannii CS-548 | reverse complement strand
CTCCCCCACTATGGATAAATTAAAATTTTGTAAGTTTCCGCCGTGGGGGCGATCGCTTGGTCTACGGCTTGTGATAAATTTTGGAGGGGATAGCGATCGCTAATTAAGGCTTTCACATCAATGCGGCGATTAAATACGATGTCCGCAGATAGGCTTTGCAGGCGGTAGGATGAGCTATAACTGCCCATTAAGTCTATTTCCCGACGGTAGAGAGTATTGGGGTTAATGGGGATTGTCAACTCGTCTGGGAACTCCGCAAAGAAGAGAATTTTTCCACCTTTGCGAGTGCAGTCTAAAGCTTGGAAAAATGCTTTGTCACTGGGAACAGCTAACAAGGTGACATCAACACCCATTCCCCCAGTTAAAGCTTGAATTTTGGTAGATAAATCAGCGTCACGGGCATCAAAAGCTGCTTCTGCGCCTACTTCTAGAGCTTTTTCAATTCTAGATGGTAAGAGGTCGGTAGCGATCGCTTTCGCTCCAAAATACTTCACCAACATCATAAACATTAACCCAATGGGACCTGCCCCAGTTACTAATACAGTTTGTCCCGGTGCAATTTGAGCTTTTTTCACCGCTTTTAAACAGCAATTAGTGGGTTCAACAAAACTCGCCTCTTCAAAACTGATATCATCAGGGATGGGAATTAAGCCACCATTTTCGACAATGTGACCTGGAACTTTCACATACTCCGCAAAACCGCCACCACTGGCGTTAAAACCCGCGCTAGTGGAGATATTTTTATAAACATCGCACATGGAAAAATTATCATTTAAGCAGTAAGCGCAACGCATACATGGTATATGGTGCATCACCGCTACCCGTTGTCCTACTTGCCACCCTTTTACCTGTGAACCAACAGCCGCAATAGTTCCAGCGGTTTCATGTCCAAATATGCGTGGCGGTTCATACAAAGGATAACGAATCTTTTTAATATCTGACTGACACAAACCCACAACCCTCACCTGCACCAGCACTTCATCTGCGTCTAGGGTAGGAACTGGGATTTCCTCGTAGGATAATTGATTTACGCCTCTAAATACTTGTGCTTTCACGTTGGTTTTCCACTATTCAACGTTACTAGATTTAACATTTTGTGGGTGAGGTTAAGTTATGGAGTTTTATCTTTCTGTCTTTTAGCTTTTTCTAATTGTGTTTCTAAGCTTTGTTCAAAAATTTGGAATGCTTCAACATCTGCTGATGAAAGATATCCCCCGATTTCGCCATTCTCAAATCTGAGAATCTCACCACGGTTGTCTTTAGCAGTAATTGTTAAAATTTCCCCTTTTTGCCAAAGACGATATCGCTTACCTTCATAGTACCGCCCACCATCTGGTGCTACTTCACCTAGTTTATCTAATGTTTTTTTGGCACTTTGCACAATTTCGTCACCATAGAATTGGCAGCGAATAGTACGAGTAAATTTTGGTACTCTATTCTTTCTATTTAAATTAGTTGTTTCTAACTTGTCAATAATCTCAGGAACACTTTTTGGATCTTTAAGCTCATTAGACTGCTCCCAAATGATTTTAATCATTGTTCCTGGATTTTGCTCATCAAGGTACACCAAAAAATCATCTGCGTGCCAAGCTTCAATACCCCAAGGAGTTAAAGCTTGTGTAGGAAAACCATCCATGTCAACAGTAACAATAACTTTGGCCTTAGCAACTATAGCAGCAGCAATAACATGATGATCCCTGGGATTGTTGGTCATTGCTGCTATTAACTGTGAAGGTACTTCCACCATCGCATCAGGAAAGTTTGTCTTGATTTGTTCTTGAAAGTATGCTGCTTGAGCATCTGTTTTCATTCTTCCATTTTTTAGAAGGTTACGAGTAGCTCCATCCAGAATTTCTTGTGAAAAATGAAGTTCGTATAACTCTGCTTCAGCAGCACGCATCAAAGTATCACACAAAGGCATAGGGTAGATAACACAGGAATCTAAAATTACAGAAAGTACCATTTTACCGATCTAATTCACTACTTTCATCATCATAGAATCCCTCTGCTTCCAAAAACTGAGTAAATTGCTTAATTCCTTCCCGACGCTTAGTATCTCGTTCTTGCTTATACTTCATTAAATCATCAAAACGGACACGCCGATGTGTTCCCACTCTAATACAAGGAATTTCACCTTGATCTAATAACTTAATCAGGTAAGGACGGGAAACTTTGAGAATGTCTGCGGCTTTTTGTGTCGTTAGTTCTCTATCCTGAATAACTACAGATATTACCTTACCTAATGCTAGTGCATGAACAGCTTGATGTAAAATCTGATAAACCGATTCGGGAATCTGAATTTCTTTACCGTCTGCTCCTACTAATTTTGGTTGAGACCCTTCAAGCTGGAGTATACTTTCAAGATGCTTGATAGATGATTTTTCCGGTTCTTGAGCCATAACTGACTCTAAAGGCAGGTTTTGCTCAGTGATAGTCTTCATAATGAATATATATTTGATATCTATATCATATATTTTATATCCTCTAAACGCAATATCCGCAACAGAAATCAAATAAAATATACTTTGTGAAACGTTGTGACAAAGCAATAGATTTTGGGCAAGTTTATTTTTTGGACATTTTTATGGAGAAGCTAGATGAAATCTTGTAAATTCTCATCACAATTTGACATATCTGTAAACGAAAATACAGTTTAACAAATGATTTGTATGGGAGAATATAGGTAAGAAAATAATTATTTTCACCTAAAATATAACTGCAATTCTCAACCAAAATATACATCATCATAATAATGGCAAAATGCCGTTATTTTCCATTTCCTATGAGATATCATCAAAATAACTGGCAATAATAAGTAAGTTGGCGTTAAACAATCAACATATGTAACGAAATGTAAATTCGACAAATACCTTATAGATAGGTTATTTAAGGGTTTTTACGAAAAAAATGTATATTGATTTTATCGTGCCGACTTACTTATATCTTCTATGCTTGTGAAGTTCCAGGTTAAATATAATTACTAATTGCTGTAGTCAAATCTAGGTTTATTTATAAATTTTATCATGCAGATGCACCATATAGATTATGATCTGCTGTCTAAATCCCGATTGTTCAAATCCTCAAAATCCAAATAATCATCAAATTTGTCAAACTTGTCACACTCCGTTAGTGCCACTTTTGAGAAATCGGTTTCGTGTCATCCGTGTTCTTTCTGATGAAGGTGGATTTGGCAGAACTTATATATCAGAAGATATTGATAAATTAAATGAATTATGTGTAGTTAAACAACTAGCACCAAAATTTCAAGGTACTTGGTCACAAAAAAAAGCAATTCAGCTATTTTCAGAAGAAGCAAGACGACTTCAAGAATTAGGAGAACATCCCCAAATTCCCACATTAATAGCTTATTTTGAACAAGATAATTGTTTATATTTAGTACAACAATTTATTGATGGTCAAAATTTATTTAATGAATTAAAGTCTCGAAGAATTTATCAAGATTGGGATATTCAATCTATTTTATTAGATTTATTACCAATTATCAAATTTGTGCATCAACATGGGGTAATTCATCGTGATATTAAACCAGAAAATATTATTCGTCGAAAATCTGATGGGAGATTAACACTTATTGATTTTGGTTCTTCTAAACAGTTAACTGCACAAGTACAGCGAAAAAATGGTACTTCTATCGGTTCTCATGGTTATTCTCCCATTGAACAAATTAGAGATGGAAAAGCCTATCCTGCAAGTGATTTATTTGGTTTGGGTGCGACTTGTTTTCATCTATTAACAGGAATTTCTCCTTTTCAATTATGGATGGAATATGGTTATGCTTGGGTAGGAAATTGGCGGCATTATTTACGTTTTCCTTTGAGTTTAGAATTAGCAGAAATTATAGATAAGCTACTACAAAAAGAAATACAGGATCGTTATCAATCTGCTGATGAAGTAATTAGAGATTTGATGAAAAAGCATACTCATATTCTACCAGCAGCGAATCATACAATTATAGAATCACCTAGAAAAAATTCTCACCCACATTCATCAAAATATATTTGGGTTAGAAATTTAATTTTCATCTTGGGGATAATTGTTTTTTTGGGATTAGCAGAATCTGGTTATCGAGAATTTCGCAAGTTAAAAACTAATTTTTCTTTTAGTTGGAGTCAACCTCACAATAGTCCACCAATATCTGAAATATCAGCAAAAAAATTATCTTTAGTCAATACTTTTTCTGGACATAAAAGCAAAGTTTTGTCAGTGGTTATGAGTCCAAATGGTAAACTGATTATCAGTAGTGGTGATTGCGAGAAAAGTAGTAATAGTCAATGTGATAATATTAAATTATGGGATGTCATAACAGGTAAAGAAATTACCAGTCTCCAGGGACATTCCCAAAATGTTAATGCAGTAGCTATAACTGCTAATGGAAAAACTTTAGTTAGTGGTAGTGATGATAAAACTATTAAAATTTGGAATTTACAAACAAATCAATTAATTCACACCTTAAAGAGTCATACTGATGCGATTCATAGTTTAGCTATTAGTGGTGATGGTAAAACTTTAGTGAGTGCTAGTGATGATAAAAGTATCAAAATTTGGAATTTAACAACAGGTAAGCTAATTCGTACTTTAATTGGTCATAAATATTGGGTACGTTCTGTAGATATTAGTCCTGATGGTGTCACCTTAGCAAGTGGTAGTTTTGATAAAACTATTAAACTATGGAATATTAATCAAGAAGAACCGATTCAGACTTTAAGTACCAGTTCACAAACAGTCATAGCTGTGGCTTTTAGTCCTAATGGTAAAATTTTAGCAAGTTCCAGCCGCAACCGCACAATTAAATTATGGAATCTACAAACCCTACAAGAAATTCGGACTCTCATGGTAGAAGATAATAGTGTTAATACTATTGCTTTTAGTCCTGATGGTCAAATTTTAGCAAGTGCTGGACGAAATATTTCTGGAGAACAAATCTATCACACCATTAAACTCTGGAACGTGGCTACAGGAGAGGAAATGCTAACATTGACGGGACATAGTAATGCTGTTATCTCCCTTGCTTTTAGTGCTGACGGGAAGTTTTTAGTTAGTGGTGGTGAAGATAATTTAATTAAAATTTGGCAGATTCCAGTCAATAATGACGAAAATTTTTCCCGTCGAGGTTTGGTACTTGATAAAACTAAATTTCGGTAAGTAGGTGAACGGAAAAAACCAAACTCTGTAAAGAAACGTAAAATCGCTGAAAACTTCTTTACTCTTGCCTCTGGTTACTGAGCGAAGTCGAAGTATTGCCTATTGCTATAACCACAATTTTCAACGCCAACCAAAAAAAGATTGTCGTCAACAGATAAACTCACTTATAGAGATAAATACTGGACGCTGATATCAAACCAGAGGCGGAAGGTAATTGAGCAGTAAACGTGATATAGATAATTGTGAGCAAAATTATGGCAGACTGGCAAATAATTACTGGTGGTGTGACAGCAGCGCGGGGGTATAAAGCTTCGGGAATTACAGCAGGACTGAAAGCTTCGGGATTACCGGATTTAGCTTTAATTGTATCAGACGTGGAAGCGATCGCCGCAGGTGTATTCACCACTAGCCAAGTTAAAGCAGCCTGTGTAGATTACTGTCGTCAAGTATTACAAGGGAAACATAGCGCTAGAGCCATCCTTTGTAATGCGGGACAAGCTAACGCCGCAACAGGTGAACAAGGGATTAAAGATGCTCAAGAAAGTGCAGATTTATTAGGTCAAGAATTAGGTATTAACCCAGAATCCATTTTATTAGCTTCCACCGGCGTAATTGGTCAACGGATTAAAATGGATATTTTGCGGGGTGGTATCCCCAAAGTAGTTGCAGAACTATCAGAAACAGGTTCAGACGCAGCCGCAGGAGCAATTGTCACCACAGATTTAGTGACAAAATCCATAGCTTTAGAAACCATTATCCATGACCGTCCGGTGCGAATTGGTGGAATTGCGAAGGGTTCAGGGATGATTCACCCCAACATGGCGACAATGTTAGCCTTTGTTACCTGTGATGCGGCGGTATCTTCTACGCTTTGGCAACAAATGTTAACCAGAGCAGCGGATAGAAGCTTCAATTCTATCACAGTTGACGGTGACACAAGTACAAATGATTGTTTAATTGCTTTAGCAAATGGTCAATCTCGCACCCCAGCAATTACCGAAATGGGGGCAGAGGCACAGAAACTAGAAGCTATGTTAACTTATGTGTGTCAGCATTTGGCGAAAGCGATCGCTCGTGATGGCGAAGGTGCAACTTGTTTAATAGAAGTCCAAGTCACTGGCGCTCACGATGAATTATCAGCCCGCCAAATAGCCAAAACCATTGCCGGGTCATCTTTAGTCAAAGCTGCCATTTTTGGTCATGATCCCAATTGGGGACGGATTGCTGCTGCTGCTGGACGGGCTGGAGTCCCCTTTGAACAAGAAAACCTCTCTGTTAAATTAGGGGATATTTTACTATTTGAAAATGGTCAACCTTTACCCTTTGATAAAGCCGCAGCTAGTGCATATTTAAAAGCAGCAGCTAATGGTGAATATCTGCAATCAGACACGGTGTTAATTTCCGTCGGTGTTGGTAATGGTCATGGAACAGGTCAGGCTTGGGGTTGTGACTTGAGTTATGATTATGTGAAAATTAACGCTGAGTATACGACCTAGAAAAATCGGCGTTGCTGCTTAACTTTTAGTTGCAACGCCAATAGTTCTTAATCTGAGTTGAGGTTTGACAATGCCGCTATAATATTTTTATTATCAGCAATACTCAACAACACCCATGATTCAAACTTTATCTAAAGTTACTACCTTTGAGGAATTTGTCGCTGGGCTTCCTGAAAATTCCGGGGTACGTTACGAACTACATAATGGAAATATCATTGAAATGGCACAACCAATAGGTGATCACGAAGAAGTTAAAGGGTTTTTAGGTGTAGAAATTCCCTTTGAAATTAAACGTCTGGGATTACCCTATGGTATTCCTAACCAAGTTATAGTTAGACCAGAGGGTAAAGATTCTGGTTATTTCCCAGATTTATTAGTGCTAAATCGGGAAAATTTAGCTAACGAAAAACTATGGAAAAAACAATCTATCATCAGTAATGGTGCATCTATACCTTTAGTAATTGAAGTTGTATCAACTAATTGGCGTGATGATTATCATTTAAAATATGCTGATTATGAGGAAATGGGAATTTCTGAATATTGGATTGTAGATTATGCAGCTTTAGGTGGCAGGAATTTTATTGGTAATCCTAAACAACCGACAATCTCTGTTTGTAATTTAATTGATGAAGAATATCAAATTAGTAAGTTTAGAGATCATGAACGGATTATTTCCCAAACTTTTCCTGAATTAGATCTTACAGCAAATCAAATTTTTCAAGCTTCTCTATAATAAAATCATAATTTATGAATAAATTTTTCCATGACATACTCCCTGAGAACAGGTTGCAAAGTGTACTTACCCGCTTCTTTCTCTATTAAACAGCGTGAATATAGCTTTTCTATTGCTTGTAAAAGTTGGGATTTAGAAACAGTCGGTAATATATTTTGATTTGGTGCTAAATCAGTAATAGTTGTTAATTGCTGGTCAGTGGACAGACAGTACATAATTTGCCATTCTAGAACCGAGAGGGGATTTAACTGCTGTTCCAGTAAGCTGTTAATATAATTACTGACTAATAATGTATTTTGTTCTCGGAATTTTTCAATATTACCATCAAATAAGTCAATGATGCTATTGACAGCAATTTTAACTTTTAGAGGATTATTACTATATAGATTACATAATTCGTACTTTTGTTCATCTGTCCCTAACAATTGTTTTGATTGTATCAGGGAAAAGGCTATTTTTGATGAACCATGCAACCTTAAGCAACGCACTGATAATGACCAATTCTCCAGTAAGGTGACTTGAACAGGTTTAGCTCTACTAGTGAAAATCAAACAGCTTTGATGGTTGGTTTCGGCAATTATGCAGAGTAAATGATTATATTCAGTATTACCCACGTCTAAAACTGTGTTTAAATTATCCAAGATAATCAGACAACGATAGGTACGCAAATAATGAATAATTCGATTTATGTCGGGTTTGCTTTCTTTTTGATGGGAGACAAAAGATAGCAAGTCAGTGATCATATTATCAAAACATGGAACTGTCGGCACTGAACGCCAAAAAACGTAATCAAATTGATCATGAATTTGTTTTGTGAGTTGAGTAGCTAAGGTTGTTTTCCCAACTCCACCCATACCGAACAATCCTACCAAGCGACAGCTATCTTGTAAAATCCATGATTCTAGCTGTGTCAGTTCTTCCTTGCGTGCGTAAAATGCGGAAATATCAATTGCTGTTCCCCAGTCTTGACCTGATATTTTTGTTTTTTTTTACGTATTTGTACGTATTGCGGGGGGGTAGAAGTTACTTCCTCATTGGTAACTGCAATTTCTCGCCAGTCGAGGTTTAATTTGCGACATAGTTCTTCAAATGTTGCATAACTCACAGGTTTACCCGTGAGGAAATTGCTAACTGTGGTTAAGGACAATCCGGTATCATGAGCTAAGGCTCTTTGATCCCACATTCCGCACCCCCCAGTGTCACAATCGGTAATTTCGGATTTTTGAATACCTGTGAGGATAATTTTGATACAAAATCGTCGAAATCTTAGGTGGCGATCGCTAATATCAAATCCCCAAACGACCATTTTTCGTT
>NZ_JAQMTJ010000026.1:0-4822 GCF_028330815.1 Dolichospermum lemmermannii CS-548 | reverse complement strand
GGGTATGGGGATGATAAAGGATGCCTTAAAAGCTAAGTTATCAGACATTGGTGGCTTATTTGTAGAAGTTCCTACAAAGAAGGTAAAACCATCTCAAACTTGTCCTCAATGTGGAAATCAAGAGAAGAAAACTTTAGACCAACGGATTCATGTTTGCCATAACTGCGGATATACCCAACAGCGTGATATTGCAGCGGCAGAAGTGATGTTGCTTTGGTACTCAAATAATCTACCGGGGCTGGGAACGAGCCTCGTAGACGTAGATGATTCTAGCTCTACTTCAAACACTAGCAAACGTAAGAATGCTGGAAGTATGAAGCAACTCGGTCAAAAGAAACGTCAAAAATCTCAACTTACTGACGGGGATGTAGAAACCCCATCTTCAACGAAGTAAGATGGGGTAGTTCATAATGTCAAGTTTTCAGACTTCTACCTTAATGCAATTATCTGTATCGCCAAAACTTTGTCAACCTTTAAAGATTGTCGCCTTGGGAGATAGCTTAGTATATGGATACGGTGATCCAGAAAAAGGTGGTTGGGTGGAACAACTGCGACGGTGGTGGATGCTACCGGATAGTGTGGGTCATGTGCTTTATAATTTGGGAGTAAGGGGCAATCGCACACAGCAAATTGCCCAACGCTTAGAAGTGGAATTTCGCCACCGGGGAGAAATCCGCAATCGTGTACCAGACTTGATTATTTTATCTGTCGGTGTCAACGATACACCTCGATTAAGAAGTCCCAAAGGCAGAAACTACACAGATTTTAGTCAGTTTGAATCAGAAATCGCCACATTACTAGATCAAGCAAAACAACTTTGTCCTGTGCTGTTTGTGGGGATGGTTCCCGTAGACGAAACCAAAATGCCTTTTCTGGATTGTTTATTCTACAATCACGCTGACCAATACCGCTACAAAGAAGCAACACGGCAAGCTTGTGAACAAAGACAAATTCCCTATTTAGATATTTTTGATCAATGGATGCAACGTAGTCAAGGATGGAGAAGTGAACGGATTACCAATGACGGACTGCACCCGAATACACTGGGTTATCAGGACTTACTAGAATCTGTACTTAACTGGAAAGAATTATCCGAATATCATTGTCAAGCTGATTATGGGGCAGAATTGCAACAAGAATTTAGATGAAAATAGGGATTTTATCATCAATTATTAAGTAAGTTGGCGTTAAAAATTGTCGTTGGGGCAAGGGAACTCTTAACTGGGAACTCTTAACTGGGAACAGGAAGAGAGTTTTGGGCGATTTTACTTTTCTTCACATACCTTTAAATTTTTCAGTTCACCTACTTACCCTTAATTTGACACCAATGAGCATTGCTAAACCCCTACAGTTTAATGCTGTTTACCTACTTAGCTTGAGTTGATACCGTTAAAACCTGTGGTGGTGAAGCATCTGGTGGATACAGAAAGTCAACTTGGACTAAAGATGTATTTCCTGGTTTTATATTCAACGATACCAAAGGTTCTCCCGTTTCACCACGCTTTTGAATTAAATGCACAAATTTATTTTGCCATTTTCCCTGGTCTTGATAACGTAAGCGCACAGTCCCTCGGAAGAAGATTTGACGCGCTGGTAGCTTAAAAAAGCGAAGTCCAGGTTTACTTAATTGATTTTCTTTGAGGGGAGTTTGGACTGCAACACTTACGGTTTGTTGATTTTGAGTATTGTTGTATAAAGGTAACTTGAGACTATATTGAATCCCATAATTACCATGAGCGTAATAAGCAGTATCAGGATAGCGCACTAACATGGGTGCGGTTTGAATTTGATTTGTTCCTAATGTTCCCCCATGTAAGGTACTCAAACCGTAGGAAAAGGCTGCCCCAGTTTGAGGAATAGTTAAATACTTGCTTTTTGGTGTATCTACTATATCGGCTAACCATCGAGAACCCTTAGATACTCCCGCTACACGTCCGTAAATTGTCGGTTTGTTGTTTCCTGTGATGGGAGTGGGAACTTTGTCTCTAGGGGTGGATAATTCACCATTATCTAATAAATTTTGCCATTCTGCTAAATTAGGCGATCGCTCACTACCGTCAGTATTTGTCCGGGCAAACATCGCCAAACTTGCGGCGTAAACATTACCATTACTTCGCAGTCGCAGATATGTAGAACGACCATTTAAAGGGGGTGTTAGTCCTTGGACGGGAATTGGTAAATTTAATAACATCTGACTTGTCCCTGGGGGAATGACAATTTGGGAGGGAAAAATATCTTGTCTTTTTCCTCTCAAAATATCAGACATGACTCGACTCCCTGGACCTGCAAAAACTGTTCCTAAATCATTGGGGATTAAAGATGGTAATTCCTTAAATGGGGCATCTGGTTGACTTAAATAACTCGCACCTTGCCATATATTTACTGTCACCGGTTGAGAACCAGGATTATGTAAGATGATGCCCAAATACAAAGAACGTAAATTTTCCGGTGGGTCAGCTTTAGCAATATGATGGGCAAAAATATCAAACTGTCCACGCAAGGGAAAATCTAAATGGGCTGATGTGACTTTTTTTCCCGTTGCGGGAAAGGTAGAAAGTAAAATTCCTTCTTTTAATACCAGTTCTGGACTATTGCTATTAAATACCGGCACTGAATCCAACTTTCCCGGTAAAGGACGGACTGATTGTATTTGTAATATTTCTTCTGGTGGTGGTGTGGCAGGAACAGCTTGAGCAAGAGTTAAAGCTAGTAATAGTGGCAACATAATACTGAGTAAATTTGTTTAAACAGACGTTAATATTTCTAGAGAAGTGCCAAGTTGTTAATGATCACAATAAAATCAGCAATTATCTTTGGCAAATTTTCTGGGTTGAAAATTGGGACATGAACAAAAATACACTTAATTGAGAGTTGAGACTGGTGTAAATAGTCCAAGACTGAATAATAAAGTCCCTCGCAAACAAACTTACCACAGTCATAGCTAATCTCAACTCCTGCTGTTCCGACTAATAATTTTTCGAGATCAACCCTGGTTTGTAAAATATTTTCGGGGGAATTTCTAGACTCTTGAGGCAAGATGTCGGCAGAATTTGTAGACTCTACTGGCAAGATGCTTGTACTACTGGCAAGGACTTCTACGCTTAATTGGGAACGACTTGCAGCCATACCACAACAGATAATATGGTCAGGTTGGAGTTCATTAATTTTGGCAATGACGAGAGAACTTGCCAGTTGCACATCGACAGGGAGACGGTGCAAAAATTTTAAATCATGGGAGAGTGAAGCCATTTTGGCTAGTCCGAGTAACAAGTCATCGGATGAATTTGACTCTTGTTGGCTTAACCAAATGTCAAAAGAAGTTAATAGTATTTTTTTTTGCATTATAAATAATAATTAGAATTAGAATAATTAAAAGCCCTCCCTCATAAATTTACAAGGAGCAGCTAAATGGCAGTGATTGCAGTTGTTGATTACGATATGGGAAATTTGCACTCTGTTTGCAAAGGATTAGAAAAAGCTGGTGCGACCCCTCTCGTTACTTATTGTTCTCAAGAGTTGGCAAAAGCAGATGCTATAGTTTTACCAGGAGTGGGAGCATTTGATCCAGCGGTACAACATTTGCGATCGCGTGGTTTGGAACAACCGATTAAAGATGCGATCGCTTCTGGTAAACCGTTCTTGGGTATTTGTTTAGGATTACAAATTTTGTTTGAATCCAGCGCCGAAGGAACGTTACCAGGACTAGGAATTGTCCCCGGAAAAGTCCGCCGTTTTCGTTCTCAACCGGGGATGACAATTCCCCACATGGGTTGGAATCAACTCCAACTTAACCAACCAAAAAGTCTTTTATGGGAACATTTACCTATCGATCCTTGGGTTTATTTTGTGCATTCTTATTATGTTGAACCCACAAATCCCCAAGTTCGCGCGGCAACTGTGACTCATGGTGATCAAAGTTTTACAGCAGCGATCGCTCATGAAAATCTCATGGCTGTCCAATTCCATCCTGAAAAATCATCAAATGTCGGATTGCAAATTCTCTCTAATTTTGTGGCTCAAGTCCGTGAAAAAGTTTTTGCTTAACAAAAGTTTGTAATATTTTCAGGTGTTTATTTGCTCAAAGTTGAAGATTTAATGATCAATTAAGTAATGAGTCTAAGAATTTACGGGAATCGTCTGCTTAAAACTTTACCAGGTGAACATACCAGACCTACCAGTGCGCGAGTCCGGGAAGCATTGTTTAATATTTGGCAGGGAACAATCGTTGGTTGTCGCTGGTTAGATTTGTGCGCCGGTAGTGGTTCTATGGGTGCGGAGGCTTTGTGCAGGGAAGCCAGCGTCGTTATCGGCATTGAAGAATCTAGTCAATCCTGTGCCATTATCCAAGAAAATTGGCAACAGGTAGCCAAGCCAGACCAAAAATTTCAGCTATTACGGGGAGATGTCACCCAACAGTTAAAAAAATTATCAGGTCAAAAATTTGACAGAATATATTTTGACCCACCTTATACTAGTGGATTATATGAACCAGTATTACAAGCGATCGCTCAATATCAGCTTTTAGATTGCCAAGGAGAAATAGCCGTCGAACATCGTTACAGAAATTGGCAACCAGCAAACATTGACAACTGGGAAATCTGCCGTCAAAAAAGCTATGGCAAAACAGCTTTGACATTTTATCAAGAACAGGGAACAGGGAACAGGGAACAGGGAACAGGGAACAGGGAACAGGGAATAGGGAATAGGGAATAGACGGAGAATTTTCTTCTTTCTTCTTCCTTGACTCCTGACTCCTGACTCCTGACTCCTGACTCCTGACTCCTCACTCCCAACTCATCAATCAATATCAGCCGCCCAATTC
>NZ_JAQMTJ010000025.1:0-5975 GCF_028330815.1 Dolichospermum lemmermannii CS-548 | reverse complement strand
TGGCAATGTTGTCAGTTGATTGTTTCTGAGGTCAAGCAACCTCAGATTGGAGAGTTGGGCAATGGCTTCTGGCAATGTTGTCAGTTGATTGTTTCTGAGGTCAAGCAACCTCAGATTGGAGAGTTGGGCAATGGCTTCTGGCAATGTTGTCAGTTGATTGTTACTGAGGTTTAATGTAGTTTCTTTGTTTCTAGCAGCTTTTTCAATGATTTGCAGCAGTTCTTGATCAGTCATGGCTAGACACCAACAGAGAAGAAAAAAGATTAGTATAAATCATATAGCATTTCCTAGTCTAATTAACTACAAAATTATCTGCGTCCATCTGCGTCCATCTGCGTTTAATTATTTCCGCTTCTAACCCGATAGAATGGGAATTATTATATTGTTAAAAAAATAAGCAATATTTCGGTTTAATAGATAAGTAAGTAAACGGAAAAAACCATAACAAAAAGTCAAATTGCCCAAAACCTCTTCCCTGTTATCTTGTCATAACGACAATTTTCAACCCCAACCTACTTAGTAATTAAACGACTCCTACGATCATCTCATCAACTCACCGACTCTTGCGCTTCCCGATACAATCTTTTAGCTATCCGAAATAACTCTTGTCCCGTGTGCAAATAGCGATGATCATAGCTTAATGGGAAGTACGCTAATTCCTCTATTCCATCTCCCACTTGACTCATACAATAGTAAATATGGGCTGCTGCTGCTGCAAAACTAGCAGGATTTGGCAAAGAACGAAACTTAATTTGTGCGTCCTTCAAATCTTCCCGACAGGATGCTAAATAATCTTGAAATTCGTCTAAAAGATCATCATCAAAAGGATCGGCGGCTAACTCCTCAATTTGTGATTCTAAAGAATTAAGAATTGTACAAAGTATCCGATTTACTGGTTTATAAACTAAACGTATCCATTCCTCAATATTTTCATCAATATCTTTTCTAGTTTTCCTCGCTGCTTTGTAATCTTGTTGGGCAGATTCTGCTCGTTTTTGGCGAACATGATGAAATTGTTGCTGACTGTGACGAAGTTTTTCATCATAATCAAGACGACTTTTACTATCACTTAAAACCTCATAGGCAGCATTAACACGAATAATTTGCTCATTATCTGTAATGTCTTGATTACTATCAGGATGAAAAATTTTCACCAAGCGGCGATAAGCTTGTTTGATCTCCGCTTGACTGGCATGATTACTAACTTTGAGGGTATCGTAGTGGTTAAAATCGGACATGAATCCAATAGATTGTTAATTGGTACTAGTTGCGGTTTTCGCTTCTAGGTCTTGGAATAAAGGTGTACTTAAATATCTCTCACCGAAACTAGGCTGAATCATCACAATTAAGCGTCCCTGATTTTCTGGACGTTGGGCGACCCGAACCGCCGCACAAAGGGCTGCACCAGTGGAGATTCCAGACAATAATCCTTCCTCCCTGGCTAATTTGCGACCAAAGGCGATCGCATCCTCATCAGTAACCGTAATTACCTCATCAATCAATTCTAACTTTAACACTTGGGGAATAAAACCCGCCCCAATGCCCTGAATTTTATGGGGACCCGGTTTACCTCCCGATAATATCGGGCTATTAGCTGGTTCTACAGCGATCGCCTGAAAACTCGGTTTCCGGGCTTTCAAAACTTCCGCCACCCCAGTAATCGTCCCCCCAGTCCCCACACCCGCCACAATCATATCTACCTGACCATCCGTATCCTCCCAAATTTCCTCCGCCGTAGTTTCCCGATGAATTTGGGCATTAGCCGGATTGCGGAACTGTTGCAACATATAAGAGTATGGTGTTCTATCCACAATCTCCTGCGCCCGCCGAATCGCCCCACTCATCCCCGCAATTCCCGGCGTGAGTTCCAATTGGGCCCCATAAGCCCTTAACATCGCCCGCCGTTCCGCACTCATCGTTTCCGGCATTGTTAAAATTAATTGATACCCCTTGGCCGCCGCCGCCATTGCCAAAGCAATGCCCGTATTTCCCGATGTTGGTTCCACCAGAATCGTCTTCCCAGGGGCAATTAATCCTTCCTTCTCAGCCGCAGTAATCATACTTACCCCAATGCGGTCTTTCACCGATGACGAAGGGTTCATACTTTCCAATTTCACGAGAATTGTAGCCACACAAGCTAATTCTTGAGGAATCCGGTTTAGCTTAACTAGAGGTGTCCGTCCCACCAACTCCGTAATATTTTCAACAATCCGCATGATAAATTTTTATGCCTTCAAATGTAGTACATGATATCCAACTGCTTCCGGGAATCCCGTTTTTCACAAAGATCCTGAAGCGAATAATTTTGTAACACTGAATTTGCCGCCTGACGTGCTTCTTGCCAAATTTCTGACACCACAGAATTATCTAACCTTGTGGGATTAGTATTTTGTTCACCAGTCTGCACATCTAAACCTTCCAAACATTCTAAAATCTCAAAGATACTAATTTTCCGAGGTTCTCGCGCCAATAAATAGCCGCCTTTTGAACCCCGTTGACTTTTAACTATACCCCCCCGCCGCAAAGTTGCTAACAGTTGTTCCAAATAGCGATCAGGTATCTTTTGTTGCAGAGCGATTTGCCGAATTTGCATCGGTTCACCGTTTTCGTAATGAGTAGCCATCTCTAATAACGCCAAAATTGCGTATTCAGATTTACATGATAGTTCCACAAGTAATAATCCAAGATGAAAGTTGAAGCATGAAGTTGAGCAAAACCTTACAGTTAATCTCTTTTCCAGTATACTCCGGTTCTTAACTGGGGTTTTTCTCTCCACAAAAAAACCCCGCCATGAGGCAGGGTCAAATCACGTTGAAACTTATCAACAAACTTTTAACTATTTAGAAGCTAAAAGTTGTTCTGAGTGTACCAACAAAGGCATCATTACTGGTATTATTTTGTCCAGGAGATGTCATCCAAATAACTCCAGGAGTTACGGATACATTTTCAGAAACGCGATACTTATAGAAGCCTTCCACTTGGTATGGAGTCTCTCTACCAGTCGCACCTAGTGAGTAAGGTTGAGCGCCACCGAAGATACCCAAGACGTTACCTTTCTTACCAAAATCAGGTAAAGCTAAACCTGCACCATAGCTCCAAGCTTCTTTATCATCATTAGCTCCAAAGCCTGTAATATCATGGTAGGAAACGAAACCACTCAAAGAGAGTTTATCGCTAGGCTTGATAGCTGCGGAAATACCGTAGGAGTTGCTGGAAGAGGCACTAGCAGCACCTGTTGCCGAATTAACGCCTAAAGTATTCGCTTGTGCAGTGCCTACTAAAGCACCACCATCAAATCCTGAATCAAATAAGGTGCTACCTGCTTTTTGATAACCATGCACATAGGTTGCAGCCAAAGCAACGCGATTACCAACATTAAAGTTCAACTGACCTAAAGCCGCATAGTTACCGTCGAACAAGCCATTACTTGGGGCAGGACTAGCAGCATTTGAGACCGAGTTATTTGAAGCCAAGTAACCTAATGTGATCGAACTTGGTTTCAAGAAACTACTACCAGGTTTACCAAACGGGACATTCAAGGCAATACCAGAACCACCACCAATCCGGTAGATGGGGTTTTCAGAAGCAAAGGTACTTAAAGCCCCCTTACCACCATCTGTTTTATCAAAGAAGTAAGGATTGTTAACAGCCGCATAATCACTATGTTGCCCACCACTAGCTGAAAGATAAACTCTTGCAGGTCCTAAAGGAGCTTCATAAGTTAATTTGTCAATTTTAACGCTGTTAGCAGGACTAGTGCTACCGACTTCAAAGGTTTGCTTACCAACTCCACCAGCATTAATAGGATTACCAGTTTTATCTCGGAGACTAAAGCCTGTGGCATTACCAGCAGCCAAACGGGTTGTTAATATATCTCTACCCGTAAAGCTGGTTTCCAAGCCTAAACGGACTCTATCTTGGAATACTGCCCGGTTAGCTTTGCCTGTCTCATTACTAAAAGCATCAGTGACAGCAAAAATAGCCTCACCTTTTAATTTAGTGGTAGTAGAAAATTGATGTGCTTCTAATTCAGCAGTCCGGCCTTCTAAAGCATCTACCCGGCCGCGTAAGGTTGCCAATTCCGCAGAAAACTCTTCTTGCAAACGCTGTAATGTTGCTAGATCCTGTTTTGTCACCATATCAGCCGTTGCTGTGGCAATCAATTCATTCACACGATCTAAACAAGCATTCAAACCAGCCGCAAATTCGTAACGGCTTAAAGCCCGATTACCACGAAATGTGCCATTGGGATAACCCGCAATACAGCCGTAGCGTTCAACCAAGGACTGCAAAGCTTGGAATGCCCAATCTGTAGGTTGCACATCAGAGAACTGGGAAACTGATGTTACCTGATTTATGGAAGTATTGTTCTCGTTGCTGTAGCGGTTGACCTGAGCTAAAACTTGAGCTTCTTTGGTTTCTGTCGCCAATACTGCTGGCTGTTGGGAAACTTCTGCTGTAGAGGAAGTTTCAATTGATGATGCTCCCTTGGTGGTACTTGGTGCGGCTATCGCTGTTGAAGATACTAACAACGCTGCTCCCAAAATTGCTGGGCTAACCACCAGGGATTTCCACAAAATATTAGACATTTTTCCTTTTCTCCTCACACCTTATATGGATAACATGAGTTCGCTATAGCTAACTGTTTACAAACGCGAAGTCTTGTTGAAACCTGTGTAATAGGCATGGCTGACACCAATTCCACAATCATAGCTTTCACAAGGCTAACAATTGATTAATTAATCGTTAAACTTCCATGCAATTAACTTATGCAAAAACTTTCTGACCATATCCTGCCATTATATTATAGTTTTTTCTAATAATCAACATAAGATTTTTTGATTAAGTAGATGTCAATTTTTCTAGTAGTATATTATCAGTTACACCAAGTAGATTTGACTTCTTTAAACTCATATCGAACTTTTCTTACACTGAAGATTAGCGAATAAGCTTCGGCATTGAAGAATTTAGAGAGGTTTTGAAATATACTTTCAATCAAAACCTTTCCACATTAATTATCATTTGTTCGCAATGGGTGTTTTGTTTTCACTCCAAAAACCTGACAAATATAAATGATAGGCGATCGCTAACAAATGTTCCACAACAATAATTTACGTTGGTAATTGTTGTCAGCAAATATCTAAGTATTGTCTTATGCTACTGGTTAAAAATTACTACTTAGTACCATAAAACAAAATCAAAAAATTAGATCAAACAAGCTTTTTCGGCTTTTTAAATAGTTAATTCACTGACTCGGTTGTGTACTGGTTTCAACCAAAAACCACCCTTAAAAACTATCCGCCCTGATTTAGATCAGATAATCTAAATCAGGGCGGTCTAGCGGGTCTTCAAGTTGCAACCAGACTGCCGGAAGGAACTCCGATGTTAAGCCTAGTTAGTTGAGCTAACTTAGTATCTCAAGAGAACTAAAGCTAACTTTTAGAGAACAGCCCCGGCACACAGCCGGCTAACTGCAACTTGATGACCCATGGGTATACTACTTTCTATCATGGGCATCACCTCCTTGTTGCCTAAATGGTCTTAGTTTCAAAAGGGGCAAAGCAAAATGCTTTGGGTTTTTAACCTGAGACTACCATAACACAATCACAAAAATTTGCAATACCTGAATTTAAATTTCTGCCATAAAAAAACCCCTACCAATAGGTAGAGGCTAACTCAAAAATGATGAATTTTAAAGAGCGTTACCGCGTGGTAATACTTCTTCTGGGAATACGAACTGTTCGTGGGGTTGATCTTGAGGAGCCATCCAAGCGCGGATACCCTCGTTTAGTAAAATGTTTTTGGTATAGAAAGTTTCAAACTCTGGGTCTTCTGCTGCCCGTAATTCTTGGGAAACGAAGTCATAAGCCCGGAGGTTTAATGCTAAACCAACGATACCAATGGAACTCATCCACAAGCCTGTCACAGGGACAAACAACATGAAGAAGTGTAACCAACGTTTGTTGGAGAAAGCA
>NZ_JAQMTJ010000301.1:0-2566 GCF_028330815.1 Dolichospermum lemmermannii CS-548 | reverse complement strand
GAGAGCATAAATAAACGGAGTAATCTGTAGTTTATGTGAACCAAACCACCCTGAGCGTAGTCGAAGGGTAAACGTTATCTAGGTCATAACACCTTGGGATTCGCTAGTCCCCTGCCATGTTGCTACTTATTAAACAATCCGCAAGGATAGTGTATTTAGCATAACAAGCTCAGATAACAAGGTTGAAGCAAACATTACCCTGGAAAGGTGAAATTTAAATGTCTAATTTTGTTCTAGTTCTTGATACCAACAAAAAACCACTTACTCCAATCCATCCAGGAGATGCACGTTTTTTATTAAATCAACAAAAAGCTGCTGTATTTAGAAGATTTCCATTTACCATAATTTTGAAAGAACCTAAATCTGACGTTCCAACTCAACCGATTGAATTAAAAATAGATCCAGGAAGTAAAACTACAGGTTTTGCGTTAGTTCAAAATAATAAAGTCATCTGGGGTATGGAATTACAACACAGAGGTTTAGCTATTAAAGAAAGCCTGGAAACTCGAAAAGGAGTAAGGCGAGGAAGACGTTCTAGACATACTCGTTATCGTCAAGCTAGATTTCTTAACCGCACTAAACCTCAAGGTTGGTTAGCACCTTCTTTAAGCCATAGAGTTTTAACTATTAACACTTGGGTCAAAAGATTATGTAATTTTGCCCCAATAACTGACATAGTTCAAGAGCTTGCTAGGTTTGACCTACAGCAGCTAGAAAACCCGGAGATATCAGGCTTTGAGTATCAACAAGGAGAGTTACAAGGGTATGAAGTCCGTGAATATCTTTTGAATAAATGGAATAGAAAATGTGCATACTGTACTGCTGAAAATGTCCCTTTACAAGTTGAGCATATTAAACCAAAAGCCAAAGGAGGAACTAATAGAATTTCTAATTTGTGTCTAGCTTGTGAGAAATGTAATATCAAAAAAGGTACTCAAGATATTGAGAAGTTTTTAGGAAAAAAGCCTGAGTTGTTGAAGCAAATTTTATCCCAAGCCAAGCGGACACTAAAAGATGCGTCTGCTGTAAATTCAACGAGATGGGCTTTATTTAATAAGTTAAAAGAAACTGGATTACCTATAACAACAGGTTCAGGAGGTTTAACTAAGTTTAATAGAACTCGTTTAGGATTGCCTAAAACTCATTGGATTGATGCTGCTTGTGTAGGGAAAGTTGAAACTCTCAAAATACTTACAACAAAAATTTTAACAGTAAAAAGCACGGGGCATGGTTGCAGAAGATTCTGTAGGATCAATAAATTTGGTTTTCCTTGCACCGAGCCTAAAAAAATATTCACTCATGTTTCTACAGGAGATTTTGTTAAGGCTACTTTGCACAAAGATCGTAAAAACATAACTTCTGGAAGGTATGTAAGTCGTGTTAAAACTCCCACAAAAAACGGATGTGAGATTGTTATCAATGGTTTTAGAGTTGAATTTTCAACAATGAAAGATATTACTAAGGTTCATTGTAGTGACGGATATAGCTACGTTTGACTACGGAAAACTACAATTTTATGAGATTAAATGCAGAGACAGTTATCTTAGAAAAAATAAAGGATAAAGTTTGGACTGATGAAGAGTTTATGGCTTTAGCTGATGATGGCAATCGTTACGAAATTGTAGATGGAGAGTTGATATTGATTAGTTAGCGATAGCGAACGCATTGCGTCCCACGCTGCCCTATCGGGTCACGCGTGGGGCTTCTGTCGGTTTAAGCTAAATATCCTCTAAACAATCACAAAATGATTGACATTCAATGTTCCTGTTAATCCCGTAACTTCAATAATGGCATCATTAGCCGCATTAAACCCTGCGGTTGCATCATTAATAGCCACAAAGGTTTTTTGTCCAAAACTGAATTGAGCCGCAAAATTTGACCCAAAGGCTGCGGCTGTTAATTTTGCCCCCATACCAGCAGCATCCAGGGTATTAACTGCTCCCACATCCACAAACCCGGCTCGTGCGGTAGAAACACGGAATAAATCATTACCTGTGGTGGCGTTGAAGTCAGTAATCACATCAAAATTAGCTAAAAGAGAATCAGTAAGATTTTGGTAAACAAATTTGTCACTTCCTAAACCACCAATTAGAGTATCTTTACCAGCACCCGCATTAATGGTGTCATTTCCACCACCTGTAGTGATAGAGTCATTAGCTGCTGTACCAGTAATCTGAAACCGATTTATCCCAGAGAAATCAACTCTGTCTGGGTAAGCGTTACCGGCGGAATTGAGTCGGGCTGCTGTACCAGAAAATCCTTCTGCACCTGCATAGGTAGACAAGCTCATCTCACGTCCAGTCTCACCTATGGAGTAATTAACAATTAGTAAATCATCTCCTGCTCCCCCATTGGCACTGTCAATCCCTAATCCAGTATTTATCGTGTCGTTACCAGCCCCACTGTTAATAGTGTCATTGCCGCGAACAATAATGTTATTAACTAAACCTGATTGATTGAAGGTATCGTTACCACTTCCCGTAGTAATAGTAAAGTTCTCAAAGTTAGTTGCTGTGACAATGCCAGTTAAATTAATTCCTGTGGTGGCATTGTTAATAACGATATT
>NZ_JAQMTJ010000300.1:0-4519 GCF_028330815.1 Dolichospermum lemmermannii CS-548 | reverse complement strand
TCATTAATACTCCGAACCAACCGATATATAAACGGTTGTCAGTGCTGGTGATCCATTCGCAGAAGCGATTCCATACGTTAGCACTTTCGCGCTGTTGTAAGGTAGTTGTCATGTGTTTATAATTGCGTTTGAGTTATGTATGTTTTGGTAGGTGTTTCTACCTCATGAATTTATATTAAGCCTTATGTTTCGATTTGTAAAGGGGTTTTCGTAATATTTTTTAATAAATCTTGTAAGTTGGGTCATAGAGAAGGTTATATTGTAGACAGGCTGCGGGTTTCAGGCATTAATTATTTTTGTGATAATTTCTGATTTTCTTGGAACGCAACTCCCTACTTCATTCATAAACCCCTGCATTTTTGGGCGCAGACCCTGCTCCCTACTATATAAACCTCGTCCAAGTTGAAAACTGGAGTTTTTCAAAAGGGAACAGGGAACAGGGAACAGGGAACAGGGAAGAGTATAGGATTGGGGAATAAAACCCAATTAAGAAAAAACTATGGGTTTCAAAGTAAACGCGGTTTATGTCTCTATCTAGTCAAAATATTGTTACCTATAGCCCTGCTTATACTATTGTTCCCACTTATGAGTGCTTTAACCGCTGTTCTTATTGCAATTTCCGCACTGAACCGGGTAAAAGTCCTTGGTTGACTCTTGGGGAAGCTAAAGAGATTTTTTTACAACTTAAAAAACAAAATGTCTGTGAAATCCTGATCTTGAGCGGTGAAGTCCATCCCCATTCAGCCAGACGGGAAGCTTGGTTTGAGCGAATTTATGATTTGTGTGCCTTAGCAATAGACATGGGATTTTTACCCCATACCAATGTTGGTCCACTGAGTTGGGTAGAAATGCAAAAACTGAAAACGGTGAATGTGTCAATGGGGTTAATGTTGGAGCAGTTGACACAAAAACTATTAAGTACAGTCCATCGTCATGCACCAAGTAAATTGCCCCAAGTGCGATCGCAACAATTACAATGGGCAGGAGAGCTAAAAATCCCCTTCACCACAGGGTTACTTTTAGGAATAGGGGAAACAGAGACAGATTGGTGGGAGACTTTAGCGGCTATTTCTGAATCTCATGCACATTACCATCATATTCAAGAGGTAATTCTCCAACCCCACAGCCCCGGAACGGTGCAAACCTTTGACGCACCACCATTTAACCCTCATCAATTACCAGAAATTATCGCCAAAGTGCGGGAAATTTTACCAGCAGACATTACAATCCAGATTCCCCCGAATTTAGTTAAAGATGAAAATTGGTTACTCGCTTGTATAGCCGCTGGAGCGAGGGATTTAGGGGGAATAGGTCCCAAGGATGAAGTTAATCCTGATTATCCCCATTTACAGGAACAGGAACTCAGAAACATCTTAAAATCTGGGGGCTGGGAGTTAGTACCACGTTTACCACTGTATCCCCAGTTTGATGATTGGTTGGGTGCAGGTTTACGACAAAATGTAGAAGAATGGCGAGAAAGATTTAAGCTCTAGACACTGAGCTTTACGCTTACCGGGTAATCCTGTAGCATTAAATATGCTAATTAATTTAATATATTCACACTGTAAACCAATATGGCTACTAACACATCCTCTAACACATCCTCTAACACATCCTTCTTGCTCCAGTTAATAGGTATAATCTGTATATTGTTCTTCTCTGTAGACTGTCTATTTTTATTATTCCCTTTCCAATTTACAGATAAACTCTGGCAAGTTAACTTGTGCAGAAGTCTTGTAGATCAGGGTATTATACCATTGCTTGGTCTGGGAGCAATTCTAATTGCATACTGGGTTAATAAATCTAGTGGATCTAGTGAAAGTAGTCGTTCCTCGTCTTCTGGTCTAAAATTGCCAATTTTTATCCTCTCTAGTTTGTTAGGACTGATATTTTTGTTGATTTTTCCCCTACATCTGAGTAACGTCAATCAAGTAAAGGCAGAGGGGTTAGCACGGATTGAGAAAGAAGCGGAACAGTCAGAAAACCAAGTGAAAAATCAATTAGCACAACTCCAAAATCAACTTGGTAATGATCAGGTAAAAGCATCTCTAGAGAAACAACGCGCTGCATTAAAAGAGCAACTCAGAACCCAGCTAAATGAACTGGTTAAGGATGACGAAAAGTATAATCAGGCACTTAGCAATAGTCAATTACCTGAGGCACAGAAGGATCTACTCAAGCAGTATAAAACAAATCTTAACTCTCTTGATAATTTTATCGCCCAGCAAACAGACCCTCAAAAACTAGCAACCCAAAGACTTAACCAAATTCAGACTCAAACACAACAACAGTTGCAGAAAACCCAGGAAGATGCCTGGAAGGAATTGCGAACTGGTATTAATAGTTTATTATTGTCAATTGGTTATATCGTCATCGGCTGGAGGGGATTAAGAGGTATGGGTATTTTCAAAAGTAGTTCTAGGGTTTAGTAAGTAGGTCGGCGTTAAAAAATCAATCTATGTAACGAAATATAAATTAACGAATACCTTATAAATAGGGTGTTTCACGGTTTTTACAAAACTAAACATATATCGATTTTATTGGGCCGACTTACTTAGCTCGTTAGTAATTTGCTAACAAATAATAATGTAACCCTGGTTAGTATCCTATGTACACGCTGTTTGGTAGAATGTCTAGGTTGTTTAATCTCATGATCTTCATCTTTGAGTCAGTCAATAGATACTATTAAACTCGATACCTTAGCCCAAGAACTAGCAACCATCCAGCAAACAGGTTCCAAGCGGATTGCCTTGCTAGGTTCTCGTCATGTGCCAATTACCCATCAGAACCTCATTGAAATGATGACTTATGCCCTGATTCTATCGGGCAACCGCATCATTACTTCTGGTGCTACAGGCACAAACTCTGCGGCCATCCGGGGCGCAACCAAGGCTGATCCCAACTTACTCACGGTCATTTTACCCCAAAGTTTGGAACGTCAACCCCAAGAATCGCGCCAGCAATTAGAACAGGTTATGCACTTAGTGGAAAACCCCAGTAATGATAACTTGTCCCTAGCTGAAGCGAGTTACCTATGTAACAAAGAAATCGTCTCTCGTTGTCAACAACTAATCTGCTTTGCATTTCACGATAGTCGCACTTTGCTACAAACTTGTAGTGATGCCGAAGACCAGCGAAAAGTGGTAACACTCTTCTACTTTGACTAGAGTGAACGGCAGTTTTTGCAAAGCTAATGATAGAGATGGAAAATCATTGGGTAAAGGGTAATGATTTCACTAAATTACCCCTTATCCATTGACAAAAATGATCAATACCTGACCAAGTACCCTATTAAATTAGTTGAATGTCTTTATCTCTATTACCAGTACCTGCTATTTTTTTATCCTCTATTGTCGTTGCGGCTATTCTCATTTATCTACCCTATTTATTAGTAGCTTTTGCTAGAGTGCAAGTAGGATATGATTTGTCTGCACCTCGCGCCATGTTTGACAAGTTGCCTCCCTATGCCCAACGGGCAACATGGGCCCATGAAAACTCCTTTGAAGGGTTTATGGTTTTTGCCGCAGCCGCACTAATGGCTTATGTCACTGGAGTGAATTCTCCCCAAGGAGTGAATGCAGCGATCGCTTTTCTGATTGCTCGTTTGCTATACTCTATTTTCTATATTGCAAATATACCTTTGTTAAGATCACTCATGTTTGGTATTGCTTCTTTTAGTTCGGGAACTCTGTTTTTCCTCAGTCTCATGCAAGTTAAATAATTAAGCTGAGGGAATAAGGATTTTTAATTTTGCCTCTTCTCTCTTACCAATTACCAATTACCAATTTTATTTATGGCTGCTTCTTTTTCCTTTGATATCGTCAGCGACTTTGATAGACAAGAATTAGTTAATACTATTGATCAAGTCATCAGAGACGTTAAAAGCCGTTACGATCTTAAAGATACTAAAACCACAATCGAATTAAGCGAAGAAAAAATTACCGTTGGTACTGACAGCGACTTTACCTTAGAATCAGTCCATACCATCCTGCGAGAAAAAGCCGCCAAGCGGAATCTTTCTCAAAAAATCTTTGAATTTGGCAAAGTTGAATCTGCCAGCGGTAGCCGTGTTCGTCAAGAAATTACCCTCAAAAAAGGCATTAGCCAAGAAATTGCTAAACAAATTTCTAAGATAATTCGGGACGAAATTAAAAAGGTGCAAGCCTCAATTCAAGGTGACTCTGTGCGGGTAATAGCTAAATCAAAAGATGACTTACAACTCGTGATTCAACGGCTTAAACAAGAAGATTTCCCCGTCGCTTTGCAATTTACAAATTATCGCTAGAAAATACAATTGACAACTGTTAGTTGTCAATTATTAATTGTCAATTACTTCCGTCCCCCAATACTTTTTTGAAATGCCGGACGTTCAGATATAGAGAGCATAAATAAACGGAGTAATCTGTAGTTTATGTGAACCAAACCACCCTGAGCGTAGTCGAAGGGTAAACGTTATCTAGGTCATAACACCTTGGGATTCGCTAGTCCCCTGCCATGTTGCTACTTATTAAACAATCCG
>NZ_JAQMTJ010000299.1:0-4584 GCF_028330815.1 Dolichospermum lemmermannii CS-548 | reverse complement strand
GGTCCAACAAACCCATTTGAAGGCTCTTTCAGTAATGGGATAACACGATTTTCCCGACGGAATATGGTCTATAACTATGGAGATTCAGGTCCAGGAATCGCTATCCTCCATGATCTCAGCAAGCAGTGGCAATTAGGGGCATCATACAGTGCGCCTAATGGTGACAATCCCACACCTAATAATGGCTTATTTGCAGGTAGGTATGTCGCCTTTGGACAAGTAACATACTTTAGCCCCAAGAAAAATTTCCGAGTTGGCTTAAGTTACGCTAACACCTACAGTCCACCAAATGCGATAGGTCTAGGTGGCACCAATTTTGGACCTGCCGCTGGTAGTAACTTAGCAAACAGTACCGTAGCTGGTGCGGGAACTGTGGGAAATCTTTACGGATTGGGTGCATTGTATAAACTTAGTCCCAAATTAACAGCTAATACTTATGTAGGCTATTCAGCCCATCGTTATTTAGGAAATGGAGATGGTAAAGCATTGAACTGGGGCGCAGGACTAACATTTCCCGACTTAGGGAAAAAAGGTAGCTTAGGAGCTATTTTTGTCGGTCGAGCCCCAACTTTAACTGAACTGAGTAAAAATGTAGATTTGGGAGCAGGTAAAGGTCAAGCTGACAAAGATCTATCACTGCACGTTGAAGGATGGTATCAATATAAACTTAGTAACAATATCGAAATTACACCAGGAGTCATTTGGATTACTGCACCGGATTCAGATGCCAGTAATCCGGCTAGTGTAGTTGGTTGGTTGCGTACCACCTTCAAATTTTAACGCATAAATCAGGATTTACAAGATTTGAAGATTTGTAGGATTTCGTATTTATCAAAAGTCTTTAATCCCGTTAATCCTTAAATCTTGGACATCCTGATTCAGACAGTTTCATCCTGTTAATCCTTTAATCCTGGACATCCTGATTCAGACAGTTTAATAATTTTTTTCTGCAAGTTATGACTAACCCAACTGAATTACTTAATCATCGCTATGGTCATAATAACTTCAATCCAGATATTCCCTGGAGTGACACCTTAGCAACTCTGTTATCCCATCGTTCAATTCGTGCTTATTTACCTGATGCTTTACCCCCAGGAACTTTAGAAGTTTTAATTGCTGCTGCTCAATCTGCTTCTACTTCCTCCAATCTCCAAACCTGGAGTGTAGTAGCAGTTGAAGATGCAAATCGCAAAGAAGAATTATCAAAACTAACTAATAATCAAGCACATATTCGCCAATCTCCTTTATTTTTAGTGTGGTTAGCAGATTTAGCCAGACTCACTCACATTGCCGAAAATCGCGGACTACCTCATGAAGGTTTAGATTATTTGGAAATGTTTTTAATGGCAGCTATAGATGCCGCATTAGCAGCACAAAATGCTGTAGTCGCAGCAGAATCTATCGGGTTGGGAACTGTGTATATCGGTGCATTACGAAATAAACCAGAAGAGGTAGCGCAGATATTGAATTTACCTCCTCATGTAGTTGCTGTTTTCGGTTTGTGTGTAGGCTATGCTGATCCCATTGTGAATGTGGCAATTAAACCACGTTTATCTCAATCAGTGGTGTTACATCGAGAAACATATCAACTTGCCCAACAAGAGCCAGGAATATTAGAATATAACCAAATCATGGCAAATTTTTACAATTCACAACACATGAATATTCCTGGTGATTGGTCAGAACATTCTAGCAAAAGGGTAGCATCGGCTGAATCTTTATCTGGTCGGCATAGATTAAAGGAAATTTTGAATAATTTGGGTTTTAAATTACAATAATTAAGTTTTGTAACAAGAATATAAATCGCAAAAATTTGTTAACTAATAGTCAAAAATAAATTTTTCTTATTGTTTGATGTCAGCAATTAATATATTAATTGCCAAATTTTCTGTGAAATAAATCCTCATAAACAAGTGGGGATTTTTTTATGGATATTTTTCATAAAATTCTTCTCAAAGATACTTGCATTTTTTATCTAGTTATGCCACACTAAATTAAAGCTACTGTATTCCGACCAATTTACAGTAGATTATACCTGGGAAAAACAGATTGGCAAAACAAGCATATTGGTAGTCATGCCAGATGCTTGTTTACTAAAACCTTCTGTCCAGAAAGATTCAGGTAAATAAAAGCGAATAATTTCTGTCAATCTTAAAATTTCCTCAAGCCGGAAAATAAATATATAAATTTTCTCATGATTTCGGCTCAGAAAAATCCTACACAAGCGTTGTCTATTTTTATTTGACAGATTTACTCCAAATAACCAATCAAACATCCACAACTAAGAGGTTTTGATCATGACTAATCAAGTAAAAGGAATGCAATTAAATCTTGAAGGACTAAGAAAGTCCTTTGGAAATAAAACTGTTTTACAAGGAATTGATTTAGAAATTCAACCAGGAGAATTTGTGGCTATTGTTGGTCGCAGTGGCTGCGGTAAAAGTACAATGTTGCGTCTAGTTGCTGGGTTAGATGCTCCCAGTGGCGGTGATGTTTTGTTAAATGGCAAATATTCTGATAAACCCATTAATCCCGCTATCCGCATGATGTTTCAAGACGCTCGTTTGTTACCTTGGCAACGAGTATTGGCAAATGTAGAGTTAGGTTTAATCGGTACTAATTCCAAAGTTTATGCTAAACAAACGGCTTTACAAGTGCTGCGTGAAGTAGGATTAGAAGACCGCGCTCATGAATGGCCTTCCGTCCTTTCCGGTGGACAAAGACAACGGGTAGCTTTAGCCAGAGCCTTGGCCAGTAAACCTTCTTTATTACTACTAGATGAACCATTGGGAGCGTTGGATGCTTTAACTAGAATTGAAATGCAGCAATTATTAGAACGTTTGTGGCAGGAACAAGGATTTACATCACTATTAATTACCCATGATGTGGAAGAAGCTGTGGTATTAGCAGACAGAGTAATTTTGATTGAAAATGGTCAAATTAGTCTGAATGTGAAAATTGATCTGCCCCGTCCACGGGCTAGAGGAGATGCAAAGTTTGCGAAGCTCGTAGAGAGAATTTTAGATAGAGTTATGGGTAAACAAGAATCACTACAAACTGGATCTTCATCATCGTCTTCTTCTTATTTATTGAATTCTGTATCTGCTTAAATGCCATTACTAGAAACTGTTTGGAGCAAAAATTATGACTATCGCCATAGAAAGTCTGCAAAAAGTCAAATCTGCACAGATAGGCGTTTAAGTAGTCCGCCCACGGTGTTATCTAGACTATCCTCTGATCAACACCGAAGTTCATACCCAGAAATTTCCCAGCGCCTTCTGAGATTATTTAGAGTTACTAGGTGATATTGGTGAAAAGTGAGAACACCAATTCTTCTCAACTTCTCTTTCCTAATCTTAGGGTTTAAAGACTCTTGGTATTTGACATATAACTGATATTCTCTACATGGCTTACCAAGCATTACTGTCAGTTATTTTTAGGTTTCCTCATGCCGTGTTGAGGTAGATTATTTTTTCTACCTCACTTTCTTAAATATTTAACAAAACTAGAAAATGTTCACAAAAAAGGAGAATTCAATCATGCTGAATTGGGAAACTAAATTGAAATCATGGAAAAACAAACGGATCACTCGTCGTTCTGCTTTATCCGCTTTTAGCTCTAGTTTAGTCCTATCTGCTGCGTTATTCACTTGGAATACACCTCAAAATAGCGCTCAACATCAAGCAATTTCATCTATTACAACTAACACAAATAGTAAACTAATTGCCAGTAATGACAAGAAAGTAGTCCGAATAGTTCGTTCTAAACAGCTTACAGCCTTAGCAGTTTTAGAAAAAAAAGGCATTTTAGAAAAACGATTAGGAGCTTTTGGGGCTTATACCTAAAAAAGTAAATGTTAGAGATGGGTTTTTAACTCCTCAACAATATGCTGCAATTACTCCGAAGGAAGTGCTTGCTAAAAAATAGCAATTTATAATAGTTTTATTTCTCTTTATTTTTGGGAGAAAGTAAAAAGAAGTAAAACTTAAATTGATTTTTGACAAAACTATGAAACTTGAATGAATTTAATTTTTAACTATGGCAACACTTACTTTAACTAATTTCCAAATTACTCGTCTTGATGCACCATTAGGAGCAGTTATTAATGAACTAGATGCTAGTAAAAAAGTTCTACCTGAAGTTATTTTAGAATTAAAACAAGCACTTAGAGATTATCATATTCTCATTTTCAAAAATCAACATCTTAATGATGAGCAGTTTTTGAACTTTACTTTTAATTTTGGTTCATTATTTGTCCCACCAGATGATGTTCCAGTTCTCGCTTCTCAACCAGGAGTAACACCAGTTATAATCCCCGTTTCCAATGTTGATGGTGGCTACACAGGTACAGGTGAATTAGCATTTCATTCTGATCATAAATGGACACCCTATCCTTCCAGTGGTTCTCTACTTTATGCTTTAGAAGTACCATCTGAAGGTGGAGATAAGTAAGTAGACGAAAATAAATCAAAGTAGATTAAGTAATGTAAAAAATCTGGAGATGATTTCGTAGTAAGGGCTTCAGCCCTCAAATGAGGAATAAATTCCTCACTACAAACTTTGAATTATTCAAGCCGTTCTACT
>NZ_JAQMTJ010000298.1:0-9833 GCF_028330815.1 Dolichospermum lemmermannii CS-548 | reverse complement strand
GTTGGGGAGGTTGGGGAGGTTGGGGAAGAATATTACCAATTACCCATTACCAATTACCCATTACCAATTACCCATTACCCATTACCAATTACCCATTACCTAAAAAGGCAATTTGTCGAATAAACCCAATGAGAAACTAATGGCAAAACCGAGGATGCTAATGACAATGAGGATTGTTAGCATATAGCCTTGGGATTGACCAGAAATGCTGTATTTCAAACTTTGTCCGCTAAAAATCGCAGCAAAGCCGATTAAGTTGACTAGACCATCTACCAAAAAGCGATCGCTCCACGCGGATATCCTCGATAACAGCGCCACAGCACTTACAATCGTTAAGCGATAAATGCGGTCTATGTAAAAATCATAGCCTAATAAATCTTGGATCAATCTCCAAACCAAAATTCTCGATCTTGACCAGGCTTTGTGAAGATGAATTGTTGCGCCAATAGTTACTCCAGTAACCGTAGAAGCGACTAAAGATCCAACTATATACCAATCGAGGCTTTCCCAACTAGGTAATAAATACCATTGCTGTAGCATCAGCGGTAATAATAGAGTGAGTATAGTTAAAGCTACCATTGGTAATGCCATTGGCCAGGCAACTTCTGGAGCGCGACGGGTTTTTGGTTGGGGTTGTCCCCAAAAAACTAACCGGAATACCCTAGTTAAATTCAAAGCCGTTAAGCCATTAACTAAGATTAAAACCACAATTACCCAAGGGCTAATTTTGACTAAGCCATCAGCCCATGCTATCATTGCCCAAAAACTGCCCAGTGGTAGTAGTGTTACCATACCTGCTGAACCGACGACAAAAGCCGTGGTTGTGGCTGGCATTTTTGACCACAGACCCCCCATTTCTGTCAAGTCTTGGGTTTGGGTAGTGTAGATAACTGAACCAGAACTCATGAATAACAAGGCTTTGGCAATGGCATGACTCAGAAGTAACATTAACGCCACTCCACCCTGTTCCAAGCCTACCGCTAAAAATACCAATCCCATGTAAGCACTGGTGGAATGGGAGAGCGATCGCTTAATATCAATTTGGGCAATAGATACCAATGTTGCTCCCAATGCTGTCATTATCCCCAGCACCACTAAAGTATTTAAGGCAATGGGGGACAAAGATAATAATGGTTGAACTTTGTAGAGAAAATAAGCACCCCCACCTACCACTAGAGAGTTTCGCATCACCGAAGCTGGGTTCGGTCCTTCCATCGCTTCGTCTAACCACAGGTGCAGGGGAAATTGGGCGCACTTACCCGCAGGACCAGCAATTAAACCTAAACAGAGTAAAGTTGATGTGACTGGATTTAAATCAGCAGTTTGCGCCCACTCATACAAATCCGAAAAATTTAAGCTGCCGGCTAAAGTAGAAAGAGTCACTACAGCCATCAATAGCAACAAATCTCCTACCCGCTTCGTTAAAAAGGCATCTCGCGCCGCGGTCACTACCAAGGGTTGAGCATACCAAAATCCGACCAGTAAATAAGTAGAAAGGGTGAGAACTTCCAGCAAAGCATAGCTGAGAAACAAGGAATCACTAATTGCTAGACCGCTGAGGGCGGCTTCAAAAAATCCCACCAGACCAAAAAACCGGGCTAAGGACCAATCTTTTTCCATGTAGCCTAGTGCGTAAATTTGCGCCAACAGACTTAATCCAGTAATTAAAACTGTCGCCCCCACACTGACTACGGAAATTTCTAAAGCAAAAGATAATTGAAAATCAGCAGCTTGAAACCAAGTAATTACTAAATTTTCTTGATCCCGATTCCAGATATCTTTAAATACTAATAAACTATGGACAAAACCTAAGATGGTAGTCAATAAGTTCAAGTAGGCCGCAGGTCTTGGTCCTGTAAGTTGGATGATTCCTATGCTCCAAGGCAAAGTTAAAATTGCCCCTAGTAAGCTATAAAGAGGCACGAACCAACTTGTTAAAAATAGAAACTCATTCATCTAATATTTTCCTTGACAACTCAGTTCCGATTCTCTTAAACAGCCTTTAAATAATCATTTGCTCAAAAAACAATATCTTTGAGAAAATCTATGTTTTCTTAACTTTTCTTAGCTCAATATGCCTAAGCACATTTACTTTAGATTAGCCTATTGTTGAGCTATTAAATATAATTTAACATTTTAGATATTCTAATAATTGTTGAACAACATTTTTTATTTTTCTGCTTTTTTTAAATTTGTTTTTTAGATACATTGGTAAAATTTGCAGATTTTTACCCACTGTTTATGGCAATAGCGAATCACAGGAAAGATATAGCCAGTAGCTCGTCTGTCCCATATATAGCGCTCACCAATCCTCCTCATCAAAGAATTAGCTTGGGCTATGAACTATAGTAATTCTCAAACTGATAAAGAAATTATAAAGCATAAGTTGTCACTGTAGGGATCAGTAAACTTTAATGTCACAAAAGACCCTATAAAGTTTTGTTAACTTTTTTTAATCTATTTTATTACAAACTATTATAGTAATTTATGTTGCCAGGGATGCCAAGGTTTCATAAGCTAAGATGTGGCGGTATTTTGGAATCAGGATGAGCATCCCCGTCCAAAATTTCCATCCATAGTTCTAATTCGATTAATTTTTTAGGAGTTCTGCGATGCCAATTGCAGTTGGAATGATTGAAACTAAAGGCTTTCCCGCAGTAGTAGAAGCTGCTGACGCAATGGTGAAAGCCGCCCGTGTGACTTTAGTAGGATATGAAAAAATTGGTAGCGCTCGCGTTACAGTCATTGTCAGGGGAGATGTTTCTGAAGTGCAAGCTTCGGTAGCTGCTGGCGTTGAAGCGGCAAAAAGAGTCAACGGTGGTGAAGTGGTATCTACCCATATCATTGCTCGCCCCCACGAAAACTTAGAATATGTCTTGCCAATTCGTTATACAGAAGCCGTAGAACAGTTCCGCGCTTAGTTTAAATCTGGTACAAGTAAAAATTTAATTTAAGGACAAAAACAAATGTCAATTGCAGTAGGAATGGTAGAAACTCTAGGCTTTCCAGCCGTAGTCGAAGCTGCTGATGCGATGGTAAAAGCTGCTCGTGTTACCTTGGTTGGTTATGAAAAAATCGGTAGTGGTCGGGTAACAGTTATCGTGCGTGGTGACGTTTCCGAAGTTCAAGCTTCCGTAGGTGCGGGAGTGGAATCAGTTAAGCGTGTTAACGGTGGACAAGTGCTATCTACCCACATCATTGCTCGTCCTCACGAAAACTTGGAATATGTCCTCCCCATTCGTTATACCGAAGATGTAGAACAATTCCGGGAAGGTGTTAACACAATTCGCCCTTTCGGTAGAAGACCATAATTAATAATGCAAATTGCCAGAGTTCGTGGCACAGTAACTAGCACCCAAAAAGATCCCAGTCTGCGGGGTGTGAAGCTACTAATGTTGCAATTAATAGATGAAAATGGCAATCTCCTGCCAGTATACGAGGTAGCAGCCGATAACAGTGTAGGGGCAGGAGTGGATGAGTGGGTACTTGTCAGTCGTGGCAGTGCTGCTCGTCAATTATCAGGTAATGAACAACGACCGTTAGACGCAGCAGTAGTGGCAATTATAGACACCATTTACGTTGAAGATCGTGTAATTTACAGCAAAAAAGACCAGTATAGATAGTCAGGGAAGAGGTAATGGGTAATAGGTGATGGGTAATGGGTGATGGGTGATGGGTGATGGGTAATAGGTGATGGGTAATAGGTGATGGGTGATGGGTGAAAACTTACCAATGACCAATGACCAATGACCAATGACCAATGACCAATGACCAATGACCAATGACCAATAACCAATGACCACTGACCAATGACCACTGACAAAAAGCTTATTTCAGGAGGAATCTCGCAATGGTAGTCCGCAGCACGGCGGCACCCCCAACCCCGTGGTCAAGGAGTTTAGCAGAACCAAACATTCATGAAACTGCATTTGTCCACTCTTCTTGTAACCTCATTGGTGATGTCAATATAGGTGCAAATGTAATTGTTGCTCCGGGGACTTCGATTAGAGCCGATGAAGGGACACCTTTTTGTGTTAGTGAAAATACTAATATTCAAGATGGTGTCGTTATTCATGGGTTGGAGCAAGGCCGAGTCATTGGTGATGATGGCAAGAAGTACTCAGTATGGGTTGGGAAAAGTGCCTCCATTACCCACATGGCACTGATTCATGGACCTGCTTACGTTGGCGATAGTTGTTTTATTGGCTTTCGTTCTACGGTATTTAATGCCAGGGTGGGTGCAGGTTGCATTGTCATGATGCACGCCTTAATTCAGGATGTGGAAATTCCACCGGGTAAATACGTAGCTTCTGGATCAGTAATTACTACCCAGCAGCAAGCGGATAGATTGCCAGATGTCCAAGTGCAGGATCAAGAATTTGCTCACCATGTAGTCGGGATTAATCAGGCTTTGCGGGCTGGTTATCACTGTGCTGCGGATAGCAAGTGTATTGCGCCTATTCGGGATGAACTTAATCTTTCCGTAGCTAAATCTTATACAAGCACAAGCATTGAAGTTGAAGAGTTAGAAAGGAGCAGTGACGTGGCGAGCTATAGCTTAGGTGCAGAAACAGTAGATCAATTACGTTATCTACTAGAACAAGGATTTAAAATTGGGACAGAACACGTAGACCAAAGACGGTTTCGGACAGGTTCTTGGCAAAGTTGTCAAGCCATTGCAACTCGGTCTTTAGGTGAAGCTGTTTCTGCTGTAGAGTCTTGTTTGAGAGACCACAGCGGCGAATATGTGCGTCTATTTGGGATTGACAACAACAGAAGACGGGTATTAGAAACTATTGTTCAACGTCCTGAAGGTGTTGTTGCTGGTACATCTAGCTTTAAAGCCCCTGCTGCTGCATCTGCTGGCAGTTACAATGGTAATGGCAACGGTACTGCTGTTGGTAGTGCCAAACTGAGTGCGGAAACTGTAGATCAAATCCGTCAACTTTTGGCTGGTGGTTTCAAAATTGGGACAGAACACGTAGATGAGCGCCGTTTCCGTACAGGTTCTTGGGATACCTGTCAACCAATTGAATCTAATTCGACTCAAGCAGTTGTGTCTGCTTTGGAAGAGTGCATTGAAACTCATCAAGGCGAGTATGTACGTTTAATTGGGATTGACACCAAGGCTAAACGTCGCGTATTGGAAGCAATTATCCAAAGACCAAACGGACAAGTAGTATCTTCTGGTAGCACCAAATCATTTACCAGTACAAGTTCTGGAACTGCAACTGCAACGGCGACAGCTACCAGCACCCGTTTAAGTAGTGAAATAGTCGGTCAATTGCGCCAACTGTTGTCCAGTGGGGCAAAAATTGCAATTGAACACGTAGATCAACGCCGCTTCCGCACAGGTACTTGGACAGTTGCGGGTCAAATTCAGGCTACATCTGAAAGAGAAGCGATCGCTGCTTTAGAAGGATATGTTTCTGAATATCCAGGCGAATATGTGCGTTTAGTTGGTACTGACCCCAAAGCCAAACGTCGCGTACTAGAAGCAATTATCCAACGTCCATAAAGAGGCAGGGTGCAGGGTGCAGAGAGTAGGGGAGAACATTTTTTTCCTTCTTCTTTCTAACCACTGACAACTGACAACTGTACGGGCGAAGCATTTGGAGAACTATTTTTGGCAATGACCGATAATTTATCTTCCAAATGCTTCGCCCCTACTGACAATTGACAACTGTACGGGCGAAGCATTTGGAGAACTATTTTTGGCAATGATCGATAATTTATCTTCCAAATGCTTCGCCCCTACTGACAACTGACAACTTCCGGCTTCCGAGGTAATAAATTCCATGTCTGTATCGCTGCTACGCCTGGGCGATAGATTTGATGCTCATATTCATGGCGACGTGATTATTCATCCCAGCGCGGTATTAGCTCCTGGGGTAGTTTTGCAAGCAGCTACTAATAGTAAAATTGTGATTGGTGCTGGTGTATGCCTGGGTATGGGGTCAATTCTCCAAGTAAGTGAGGGTATTCTAGAAATAGAAGCAGGCGCAAACCTGGGAGCCGGTTTCTTGATGGTTGGTGAAGGCAAAATTGGGGCTAATGCTTGTATTGGTGCAGCGACAACGGTTTTTAACTGTTCCGTAGCACCAGGTCAAGTTATTCCCTCTGGTTCAATTTTGGGAGATAATAGTCGGCAGATTGTTGAACCTTCAGCGGTACAACTAGAATCTACCAATCCTCCCCCAGAGAAACCAGAGGAATCAGCCGAAAAACTTGAATCTCCTCATTCTCAACCAGAGAAACCAGAGAAACAGGAAAAAGTATTTTCCTCAACTCAACTCTCGGTTGCGGCTTTTCTGGAGTTTAAACATCAATCTACGCCTGTATCTCCACCTTCACCTACACCGAAAAGCCAGTCTCCACCAGAGTCAGAAACGGCTGTGGTGGGTGATGCTACGTCGGTTGAAACTACGCTCCCAGAGTCTACAGAAACTACCACTGAGGACATAGAACCCAGCGAGTCTGATCTGGAAACTCACAATATTTTTGGCACGCAAATTTATGGACAAGGTAGCATAAATAGGCTGCTGAGTACATTATTTCCCCATAGACAATCTTTGGGCAACGAAAACTCTAACAATTCTTCAGGTTAAGTGTTAAGTATGAAGTGTGAACTTAAGTCCATATTGAAATGCTAGTTTTCATTCTTCTATGATTGAAGACGCTATATGAACCTTATCCTGGAAAATTTAAATGGAAACATATAATCAAAACGCTTTGAGTACCATTCACGCAGCAAGTCGCCGTGATAGCCTCAAAGATACTGCTTTGGGTATGGTATCAACCCTCAGTTTCCCCGCTATAGTTGGCACGGCTGACATGATGTTAAAGTCGGCTGGAGTCCACTTGGTTGGTTATGAAAAAATTGGTAGTGGTCATTGTACAGCAATTGTCCGAGGTGGCATTGCTGATGTCCGCTTGGCTGTGGAAGCTGGTGTACAAACGGCTGAACAGTTTGGCCAGTTGGTTTCTAGTTTGGTGATTGCGCGTCCTTATCCTAATTTAGATATAATTCTACCTATTAACCGTCTGACTCGATTTATGGGAGATGGTGGTGGATACAGCCGTTTGAGTAATCAAGCCATTGGGTTGGTGGAAACTCGCGGATTTCCCGCTATGGTTGGCGCTTGTGATGCTATGCTTAAAGCTGCTGATGTGCAATTAGCATCCTATGAAAAGATTGGTGCTGGTTTGTGTACGGCAATTATTCGCGGTTCAGTGGCTAATGTAGCTGTAGCTGTGGAAGCAGGTATGTTTGAAGCGGAACGCATTGGTGAGTTAAATGCAGTTATGGTGATTCCTCGGCCATTAGATGAGTTGGAGGAAACTTTACCTGTGGCTAGTTGCTGGCTGGAAGAACGTCAACCAGTTAATATACCTATTAATATTAAAGATAAAATAACGGATGTGGAAGCGATAGAGTTGCCTGATTTGGCAAAACTGCCTGTGAGAGTTAAGGAAGAAATTTGGAATGATGAATAATGAGCAGCTATTTTTTCTACATACCAATCATGTGACTTTAACCTAATTACCTCTGCTCGATCTTTGACTTTTTGTGGTAAATCCCTTGTTCTTAGGTTCAACAGGGTTTTATCTTGCTCACGAGTTAAAAATACCCCTAAACGAGCGCCCATATTTTAATTACCTCAGTAGATTGATTTTCCGTATTTACTCATAACTCACATTAGCAATTACCAATTACCAATCTCCAACTGCTATGATAGCTACCCACAATCCCGCTGTTTTTGTTTTGGTGATTGAACCAGATGAAACCTTGGCTAATCAATTAGCTTTTGATTTGCAAGAAGCTGGCTATGATGCCATTGTGACCCATGATGCAGCCAATGGATTAAAATACTGTAGTGATGCTTCCAGGAATCAAAGTCATCGCCAACCTGCTTTAATTGTTGTAGACCGAATGCTCGTCGGTGAATCAGGACTATCTTTGTGTAAAAATCTCAGAAATATCGGCAATCGTTCTCCTATACTGGTTCTGATGGCCAGAGACACAGTAGATGATCGGATAGCTTGTTTAGACGCTGGTGCTGATGATTACATCCTCAAACCTTACCGTTCGGAAGATTTGTTAAGGCTGATTCGTCTGTATCTCAAACCTGATATTGATACCGCAGAGCAATTACGCTTTGGGGATCTGATTTTAGATATAGGAACCCGTCGGGCTTTTTACAAGAGTAAGGCCATTGACTTAACCATGAAGGAATTTGAACTCTTAAAGTTCCTAATGGAACATCCCCGTGAAGTATTAACTCGTGAACAGATTTTAGAAAATGTTTGGGGTTACGACTTTACGGGTGAATCCAATGTCATTGAAGTATATATTCGTTACCTCCGGCTCAAAATTGAAGAAGAAGGTCAAAAACGCTTAATTCAAACTATACGCGGTGTAGGTTACGTACTCAGAGATTCGTAAAATCTATAAAACGAGAAATAATCACAAATAAAATCTAAATTTGTAGGCAATTTTGCAAAAATTAAGTAAGATAGTCAGAATCTAAATTGCATAAATAATTTAATTAGTGATTTGGTAAGAGGTGATTAGTAAAATCATCACTTTTTCCCTATTCCCTATTCCCTATTCCCTGTTCCCTAGACAACTTATGGTTTCTTGGCTTAGTTTATGTTCAATATTACTTAGTATATTACTGATGGGCTGTTCATCACCTACCACGGCTCAATCTCCAGTCGTAACACCGGAATCATCAACCCAAACACCAGTAAATACTGGACAAAATCTGCCAATTTCTGCTGAAGCTATACTTCCTAAAAATATAAAAATTCAGTTAGAAGTAGCACGAACACAAGAACAGCAACAGATGGGTTTGATGTATAGACTAGCTTTACCAGATAACCGAGGAATGCTATTTTCTTTTGCGAACCCACAACCAGTACAATTCTGGATGAAAAATGTACCTGTTGCCTTAGATATGGTATTTATCCGAAAAGGTGTAGTTCAGTACATCCAGGCATCTGCTCCTCCTTGTGGCATAGAACCTTGTCCCACCTATGGTCCTAATGTACTGATAGATCAAGTAATTGAACTGAGGTCAGGACGAGCCGCAGAACTAGGTTTAGATAAAGGAGATCAGGTCAAAATTGATTTCCTAACTTCTGATATTTCTCAGTAAACAGGATCAATATTTTCTGACAATGATCCCGGTTGGATATAGCAGAAGTCTTTATTCTGAATTTTTATCGCAATACCTTGTCCATTTCTTGTAGGTTGGGTTAAGCGACAGCGCAACCCAACGCATTTGTTGGGTTTCATGCTAATTGCTCCGCGTTCACGCAGTGTCCCGCAGGGATACGTTCACGTGACCCAACCCAACCTACAAATCAAGGCTTTTTCTAATTTGGACAAGGTATTGTTATCGAATGCAGAATTGTTTTGTCAAAAAAAATATTACCTAACCTGGCACAAATAGTAGTAAAGAGGTTAATATTTAGCAGTAACTTGAATAACATCGGATTTTAGTTTTTTCCAGTTAAAATCACAACTCAGGGTTGAGTAGCAAAAATCTCTCTTTTGACGCAAGTGTAAATAGTCGTCAATAGAGGAATATAAGCTATGAAATCTTTTTTACTTAAACCAGAACAAAAAAACTTGAATGATGTTAGTGTCACCATTAACATCATGGTTAAAGTATTACCTAAATAGGGCTTGCTGAATAAACCGAAAACCTAGATAGATTAAGAGTTTCCCGGTTAAAAAAGTGAATTAGGTGCAAGGAATAAGGATTGAAACCATTAAAAACCTATCACTTTCTGAAATTTGAGACTATTCTTCTCTCCTTCTAATT
>NZ_JAQMTJ010000297.1:0-19276 GCF_028330815.1 Dolichospermum lemmermannii CS-548 | reverse complement strand
TAATTGGTAATTGGTAATTGGTAATTGGTAATTGGTAATTGGTAATTGGTAATTGGTAATTGGTAATTGGTAATTGGTAATTGGTAATTGGTAATTGGTAATTGGGGTTGGAGATTATTTTTCTTCCTTGTTCCTCCTTGTTCCTCCTTGTTCTTCTTTCTGACTCCTGATTCCTGATTTCTGATTTCTGACTACTATTAAAATTTAGTTTTGTTTCACAGGTGTTATTTATAACTGATTTTGTGAGAGAACAATTGTAGAAAGGTAGATATAGTAAGAATATTCTGCAAAATTACACATTTATTTGGATAAAAATATATGACTTTGGCAGCGGAAAAACCCAGTAGTTCTGGCTCAATATTACCATTAGATCAAGAGCCTAAATCCAGTCCTGAACATGATCCCCTGAAAACTGCTCAGGGTGTTTATGTCACGGTTCATGGTCATTTTTATCAACCTCCTAGAGAAAATCCTTATCTTGATGCGATTGAACGTCAACCCAGTGCTAGTCCTTTTCATGACTGGAATGAGCGCATTCATTGGGAGTGCTATCGTCCTAATGCCTTTGCTAGAGTCTTAAATGACCGAGGTGAAATTGTGAAGATTGTGAATAATTATGAATACATGAGCTTTAACATTGGGCCAACGCTGATGTCGTGGTTAGAACGCTACGATGGGTCCGTTTATCAGCGGATTTTGGAGGCTGATGCTAAAAGCTGCGATCGCCTAAATGGTCATGGGAATGCGATCGCTCAAGTCTATAATCACATTATCCTTCCCCTAGCCAATGAACGGGATAAACATACACAAATTCGCTGGGGTAAGGAAGATTTCCATTCTCGCTTTGGCCGTGATCCTGAAGGAATGTGGTTGGCAGAAACAGCCGTAGATTATGCCACCTTAGAAGCATTGGTAGCAGAAGGGATTAAGTTTATTATTTTAGCCCCTTCTCAAGCCCAGCGTTGTCGTCCTTTCCCCACAGATGATGATTCTGATAGTCAATGGCATGAGGTGGGTGGTAATCAGATTGATCCTACTCGTCCTTACCGTTGTTATTTAGATAGCGATGAATCTGCAAACAAATCAACTGCCTATATTGATATCTTTTTCTATGATGGTCCGATTTCGCGGGATATGGGTTTTAGTGATGTTGTCTACAATTCCCATCATTTTGCGGGACGCATTGGGGCAGCTATTCGCGGGGATCATCGTCAGTCCCAATTAATTTCTGTAGCTACCGATGGGGAAACCTTTGGACATCACAAAAAAGGCACAGAAAAGACTTTAGCCTATGCTTTTATTGGTGAGTTTCCCCGTCATGGTTGGACTGTCACCAATTTTGCCCATTATTTGAGTTTAAATCCTCCCTCTTGGGAAGTAAAAATCAAGTCTGTGACGGCTTGGAGTTGCGCCCATGGTGTGGATAGATGGCAAGATGATTGTGGTTGTGGTGGTGAAGGGGGCGTGTGGCATCAAAAATGGCGACGGCCGTTAAGAAATGCGTTAAATTGGCTGCGGGATCAGTTAATTGATGTTTATGAGGAATATGGCGGTACATTATTTCGTGATCCTTGGCAAGCGCGGGACGAATATGTTCATGTCATGGGCGATCGCACTCCCGCTAATATTAACCGGTTTCTATCCCGCCATCAAACTCGCAAACTCCAAGCGGTTGAACAGGTAGAAGCTTTACGCTTGTTGGAAATGCAGCGTCACTCTTTACTGATGTTTACCAGTTGCGGCTGGTTTTTTGAGGAAATTTCCCGTCCAGAGGGAACACAAATTTTGCGTTATGCCTCCCGTGCTTTAGAATTAGCCGGAGATGTGGCAGGTATCCAATTAGAAAAGGAGTTTCTTAAACGTCTAGGTTTAGCCCCTAGCAATGTGGAAGAGTTTAAACATGGGGCTGAGATATATCGTCAGTTGGTGCTAACTGCCCAAATTGGCTTTAAACAAGTTGCTGCCCATTACGCCATTACTTCCCTATTTAATCATCACCAAAATACTGCCCCTGGACAAGAGACAGATAAACACCCCCATAATCATCATCAGCGTGTTTACTGCTATGATGCCCATGAGCTAGATTATCATAAGCAAAGCCTGGGACCATTAACTATGGCGGTGGGGCATTTGCAGCTAGTGTCAAATATTACTTGGGAAAATGAAAATTTAGTATTTGCGGTTTTGCATTTGGGTGGTTGGGATTTTCATTGCTGTATTCAAAAGTTTGAAGGACGACGTAACTATAGTCAAATCAGAGAAAAGCTGTTTGCAGCCTTGCAACAGGCTAGTATCGCTCATGTTATTTTGGTGATGACTCAACTATTTGGTGATGAAGCCTTTAGTTTGCAAACTTTATTTGCGGAAGAACGTCACCGCATTATGCGGTTGTTGAGTCAGGAAACACTGGCACGATTAGACCAGTTATATACTCAAGCCTATAGGGATAATTACGGTGTAATTATGGCCTTTCATCGGGATGAGTTGGAAGTACCACGAGAATTACAGGTAGCAGCGGAGATTGCTTTGGGTTATCGTTGTTTAACAGCTTTAAAATCTCTAGAACAAGATATTAGCGAACTACAATTAAGCTGGAATCTGATTGTAGAATTAGAAGCGATCGCTACTGAAGCCAAACATCTCCGTTGTCAATTAAATATCCCCGATGGTAATCAAATTCTAGAACAATTGATAGTCCGGTTATTGTGGCAATTATTGTATGATGCCAATAGCAAAATAGATACAGATATCCAACGTTTAGAACGATTGATTGATGTTGGTCATAAATTACATCTTGGCATTAATTTAAACCATTCCCAAGAACTTTACTGGAGTTGTTTACACAGTCAAATATTGCCACGAATTACCAGTATTGATAATGAAGCCGAAACTACTCAATGTCGTCAATTGCTAAAATTAGGACAAAAATTAGCGGTTGATGTCAGTCCTTATTTAGATAAATTGGCTTAAATTTATATGGTGGGCAATCCCCACCATGATCTTACGGTTTAATCTTGGGGAGGTTTACAATGGTACGGATACAGCCACTGACATTTAAAGAGTCCATGAGTATGTTTTTCTAAAAAAGATCCAGTATTGTACTTTTTTGAGATATTAATTCCGGCTTTTGTTTTGATTTCATAAAGCCAAGGAAAAGACACTATCAGAACAGCCATAACACCGAAGAGATACAAAGAAAAAGTTACAGCTTTAGGAAATTTGCGGGACTGAAAATTGATTTTTTTAGGCATAGAAGTGGTAAACCCAATGTCTATTATAGCTTAAAGATGTCTATTATAGCTTAAAAATCAAAATATGGTTTTGATTAGGTTAAGGTTAAAAATAGTTATGTCGTAGGTTGGGCTGGCAGAAGGAAACCCAACAAAACTCTTGATAATGTTGGGTTTTGCTATCACTCAACCCAACCTACATTTCCTTAACCTAACGAGTAAGTAGGTTAGCATTGAAAATCGTCGCTATGGCAAGGCAAGAGGCAAGAGGCAAGAGGGTTTGGGAGATTTTACTTTTCGTTACATATTACTCTTCGAGAAGCCGCTTCGCGTCTACGGTTTTTTTCCGTTCACCTACTTATTACAATGGGAACTATTTTTATCATCCAGAAACAGAAAAAGGAATCTAGAAAATAAATTGTGTTAATTAAAGAAGATTATCATTTAATCAAGCAGATTAGTAAAAGGGGATTTTGTCAAACATTTCTCGCTGTAGATGAAAGTCAATTTCCGCCAATTCCTTGTGTTATTCACCAATTTTCATCTCAATATCAAACACTGGAAAATTTTCAATGTCAGGTAGAGAAATTAACGGAATTAGGTAAACATCCGCAAATTCCTTCCCTAATCACACATTTTAAAGAAAATGAATATTACTATTTAATTCAAGAATTTATTGAAGGTGATAATTTAGCTAGTTTATTAGCAAAGCAAGGTGTTTTTAATGAAACTCAGATTTGGCAAGTTTTAAAAAGTTTATTACCAGTTCTCAAGTTTATTCATGATCATCAAATTATTCACCGGAATATTCAACCAAAAAATATTATTTTGCGGACTGTAAATCAAAGTCAAGATTTATTAGATAATCTAGTTTTAGTTGATTTTGCTGCAATGAAATTTGTCAATATCAATGAATCTAAAGATGATTTAGTTGGTAGTCCAGAATATATTTCCCCAGAACAAATACAAGGTAAAGCTGTTTTTGTCAGTGATCTTTATAGTTTGGGCATAACTTGTATTTATCTACTAACTCAAATACCACCTTTTGAATTATTTGATATTACTAATAATAGCTGGATATGGCGAGATTATCTCACCAATCAAATTAGCGAACATCTAGGACAAACCCTTGATAAACTTATAAAATATAATTTACAAGAACGCTGGCAATCAGCAGATCAACTTATTTATACTTTGGGAATTAAAGATCATTATTTGCCTTTATTATCCCCAATTAATCATCCTTTATGGCAACTTTCCTATCCTCTTGAAAATCAAATCAATAGTTCTATTAATACTGTGGCATTAAGTCATGATGGTAAAATATTAGCCAGTGGAGAAGATAATAAAAGTATTAAATTATGGGATTTAAACAATCGGCAATTAATAGCAAACTTTTCCGGACATACTCAAGCTATAACATCAGTTATTTTTAATCACAATGATACAATTTTAGCCACAGCTAGTGATGATCAAGCTATGAATTTGTGGGATGTGAAGACATTAGCAAAAATTCATCTTCTGACTGGACACTCACACGCTGTTAAATCTCTAGCATTTCATCCCCAAGGGCAAATTTTAGCTAGTGGAAGTTGGGATAAAACTATTAAAATTTGGGATGTGAATACAGGTTTAGGACTGAATACTTTAACTGGGCATAAATTACAAATAAATGCTGTAGTTTTTAGTCCCCAAGGACGACTTTTAGCAAGTGCTAGTTATGATCGCACAGTTCGCATCTGGCAATTAGAAGACGGAAAATTTAACTTATTAACAACTCTTTCCGGTCATACTTGGGCAGTTTTAACAGTTGCTTTTAGTCCCAATGGTCAAATTTTGGCAACGGGTAGCGGTGATAATACAATTAAATTATGGGATGTTGGCACTGGTGAATTAATTAGCACACTTTCAGGTCATTCTTGGTCAGTGGTGGCTGTAGCTTTTAGTGCTGACGGAGAAACGCTGATTAGTGGCAGTTGGGATAAAACGGTAAAAATTTGGCAAATCAGCACAAAAAAAGAAATTGCTAGTCTTGTAGGTCATACAGACTCAGTATCTAGCGTTGCTATGAGTCATGATGCAAAATTGATTGCCAGTGGTAGTAAGGACAAGACAATCAAATTGTGGCAAAGGGGACTGGTGATAGGTGATAATTTTACTTAATTACCCATGACCAATCACCAATTACCAACTACCAATTACCAACTTAAAATCATCAGGCGCTACCTGTGAAGGCAACCTCTGGAAATTTCAACTGTGCTTCTGCCATTGGGCGTTTTCTGCCTTCTTCTTGCCAGTAGTTAATCACTTCTGTGGCTTTGTTGAGTAACTCCACCCGATCAACATCTGTAATCCAGTGTTTGGATTCTAACTCTTTTTTTAGCTCTTCCCAGGCATCATTTCTGGGCCAAAAAAAGTATTTGGTTAAGGGGCTAGATCCTTTACCAACAACCTGATCAACTGCTAGGGCGACGTTTTCGTCTAACCAGAGAATTTTTAAAATGAACTTGGTCAATTACACCTCCGGGGAATATCCGGGTTTTACTTACTTAGTTTGCGACCTCTTATTTTAACTCAATCTTTGACTAATTGACCAATGAATGAAGAAATTTGGGAATCTTCTTTGTTAGCTGTTGCTATATGATTAATTTTGTTGCCTATCACGTCAGAGTTAGATGATTAAACTAATTAGTATTTTCCTGAGTCTGTTGCTGGTTTTTGGCTGGAATACACCAGTTATGGCAGAATCTCAACCCATTACCGCCGAGGAGTTGCAAGCAGGGGATGAATTAGCGACTAAGGCTTTTGCAGCTACGAATCAAGGTGATTTTGTGACAGCGGAGGCTTATTGGACAGAAATTATTGAAAAATTTCCTACCAATGCGGGATCATGGAGTAATCGCGGTAATTCTCGTGTCAGTCAAAATAAGTTACAAGCCGCATTGACAGACTATAACCAAGCTGTAAAACTTGCTCCCAATGTGACAGACCCTTATTTGAATCGGGGAACAGCATTAGAAGGTTTGGGAAGATGGGATGAAGCGATCGCTGATTATAATCGTGTATTAGAATTAGATCCCCAAGATGCTATGGCCTATAATAATCGTGGTAATGCTAAAACAGGTTTAGGGAAATGGCAAGAAGCGATTTTAGATTTCCAAAAAGCTACAGAAATTACCCCCAATTTTGCCTTTGCTAGAGCTAATTATGCCTTGGCTTTATATGAAACCAGTCAAACGGAAAAAGCTATCCGCGAAATGCGGAATATAGTCCGTAAATATCCTCGATTTGCTGATATGCGTGCCGCTTTAACAGCCGCTTATTGGGTGACAGGAAATCAAGGAGAAGCGGAAAGTAATTGGGTAGCAGCCTATGGACTAGATACCCGTTATAAAGATATTAATTGGGTCACAAATATCCGCCGCTGGCCACCGAGTATGATAGCAGCTTTAGATAGATTTTTGAAATTACAATAAATTAGCCAGTTATTGAAGGTGACGTTACCTCATTAACGCACTTTTCAATTTCTACAAAATTAAACTGAAAGCCATTTTCCTGCATTTTCTTCTCTTTGGTGACTTTTCCAAAATCGGCAAATTCAGGAAAGTATATGTCTCCCACAAAATTACCTTCAACAATGGTTAAATAAAGTTTATCGGCCAATTTGATTGCTTCAGTGTAAATCTGTCCACCACCAGCGATAAATATTTCTTCTGTTTCACTCATTTTCGCCCATGCAATTGCTTCTGGTAATGAATGCAAAACTACACAACCAAAGGCTTGAAAATTGGTGTCTCTGGTAAGAATGATAGTTGTACAATTACGAATTGGTTTATTAAAAGTGGCATAACTTTTGCGCCCGATAATGACAGGATGTCGTCGGATAGTTTCCCGATAATAAAGTTCATCACTGGGAATATTCCAAGGAATACCCGCATGAATATGTTCTTTTGTCGAGTCTGATAAAATTCGATTTTCAGAAATGACAGCAATGAGACTAATCAAAGGCATAATTTACCCCTATTTATTATTCTTCTACCCGATAACCCAGTTCTGCTAACCGCACTCGTGAATGTCGCCATTTAGGTTGAACTTTGACAAATAATTCTAGATAAACTTTCCCAGCAATTAGCTTTTGAATTTGTTGTCTAGCTTCACTACCAATAGATTTGAGCATTGTTCCACCTTTACCAATAAGAATACCTTTTTGAGAATCTCTCTCAACATGGATGGTGGCGAGAACACGGGTAATTTTTGGGCTTTCTTCGACTAAATCAATGCCTATGGCTACGGAGTGGGGAACTTCTTGACGGGTTAATAATAATATTTGTTCTCGAATTAATTCACCCATGATAAACCGTTCTGGTTGGTCTGTAACTAAATCGGGTGGATAGTAAAATGGTCCTGGTTGGAGATGACTAATTAATAAATCTTGGAGTTGCGATAATTCCGCTCCAGTTTTAGCAGAAAATTTCACACTTTGCCATTGATAGCTATTAGCTAATTGAATATAACTATCATCTATTTTTTGAGCATCTTCTGGTTGTTCATCAATTTTATTAATCCCCAGAATTACAGGTGTTTGACTATTAATTAGTAGTTCTGCCACATAGCGATCGCCTGGACCACAAGCAACAGTGCCATCAACTACAAATAATATCACATCTACCGATTCAATGGCAATTTTCGCATTTTTTACCAGCACTTCTCCCAATTGATGATGGGGTTTGTGAATACCCGGTGTATCTACAAAAATTAACTGGGCTGTTTCTGTAGTTACAATCCCCTTTAACCGATTGCGAGTAGTTTGGGATACTGGGGAAGTAATGGCTATTTTTTGTCCGACTAATTCATTCATTAAAGTGGATTTACCCACATTAGTCCGGCCGATAATGCCAATAAAACCTGATTTAAACCCATCCGGTGCTTGAGGAATCATTACCCCACCGAAATCAGTAAAAATATTATTATCAATATTAGAGACTTGTGATTCTACTTGCATTGTTTACAGTTATGATTAATAGATTATTTTGACTTTGATGGAAATTTTCTTTGAGACTAAGCACCAAGATACATTAATTATTGCATATTTATGGAAATGATAAAAATTGTCTTCCCTAGCATAAATCGCAAACCATAATTATATTAAGTACAGTATCTTTATCTAGCTCACTGACTATGACCATAGCCTCAACCGCAGTAAATCCTTATTTAGCAGGCAATTTTGCCCCCATAAACACAGAAGTCAGCACTGACAACTTGGAAGTTATCGGAGAAATCCCTCCAGAATTATCAGGGATGTTTGTCCGCAATGGACCGAACCCACAATGGAGTCCCATTGGTCAATATCACTGGTTTGATGGCGATGGAATGTTACATGGTGTACAAATCAACGACGGTAAAGCCACTTATCACAATCGCTATGTGAGAACTAGGGGCTGGAATATTGAACATGAAGCTGGTAAAGCTGTGTGGAGTGGACTTTTAGAACCACCGCAAATGGACAACCCCCACGGACCGGGGAAAAATACCGCTAATACAGCCCTCGTATGGCACAATCAACAGCTTTTAGCATTATGGGAAGGAGGTGCGCCTCATCACATCAACACTGCTGACTTAGCAACTATTGGGGAACATACCTATAATGGTAAACTAATTTCCGCCTTTACCGCCCATCCCAAGGTAGATCCAGTTACGGGGGAAATGATGTTTTTTGGTTACGGTTTTAGACCACCTTATCTACAATATGGCGTAGTTTCCGCCCAAGGTGAGTTATTACGAACAGTACCCATAGAAATACCCACAGCGGTAATGATGCACGATTTCGCCATTACGGAAAATTATACCATTTTCATGGATTTACCCCTGACATTTAGTGCGGAACGAATGATGCGGGGAGAACCGATGATGATGTTTGAGAGCGATCGCCCCAGTCGGTTTGGTATAATGCCTCGTCATGGTGACAACAGCAATATTCGCTGGTTTGAATGTCCTCCCTGCTATGTCTTCCACACCCTCAACGCTTATGAAGCGGGAGACGAAGTGATTCTTATCGCTTGTCGCATGAATTCCACTAATGTCCTGATTTCCCAGGATACACACCGTGACAAAAAAGGAGACATTCCTTTTTTACACCGTTGGCGTTTTAACCTTAGCACAGGTGCAGTCACAGAAGAACAACTAGATGATGTACCGGGAGAATTTCCCCGTGTCAATGAAAACCTGTTGGGGAGAAAAACCCAATATGGCTATGTGGGAAAAATGGCAAATAATCCAAATCCCTTATTTGGTGGTGTAATCAAATACGATTTTGAAAATGCTACATCCCAAACCCATGAATTTGGCAAAAATCGTTATGGGGGAGAAGCAGTATTTGCACCAGATCCTAATTCCACAGTAGAAGACAAAGGATGGCTGGTAACATTTATTTATGATGAAAATTCCCAAACATCAGAACTCGTAGTTATCAACGCGCAAGATATCACCAGCGAACCGATAGCGCGGGTAATGATTCCTCAACGTGTACCCTATGGATTCCACGGTATTTGGATTTCCTAATTGAGTAGGTTGGGTTGACGTATGTTACCCAACATTGTCATTATCAATTCTTTTGTTGGGATGCGCTGTCGCTTACAGCGGTTTCCGCTCTTATGAGGTATAAAGTCGAATGATGAAACTCTTGTAGTGCGGGCATCTTGCCCGCTTGATATGTACCTCATAACACCGGGAAGTGCTGTAACCCAACCTACTTGGTAGGATTTTTCTCAACTAAATCAGCAAACTTTTTTAATATTTCCCAATACTTTTCTCCCGCAACAAAAGATAAATCATTATGGCTGGCTTTTTCTACCCAAAAAGAAAGTTTGGGAGATGATACAGCAGTAAATAATTTTTCTCCATGACTAAAAGGAATAATTTCGTCAGTTTTACCATGAATGATCAAAACTGGACATTTGACTTTTTTGATTTTGTCGAAATTAGTAAATTTATCAAAAGGTAGAAGTGGCACAGGAACAACTACCCGAAAAATAGAAGTAAAGCTACTTTCAACTATTAACCCACCTACAGGTTTTTTTGATGCTAAATCTACGGCTGAACCACCACCAATGGAACGCCCAAATACTATAATTTTTTGGGGAGGAACTTTTAAAGTTTGAGTTAAATAATTGTAAGCAGTATTAATGTCTTGATAAGCAGCTTTTTCTGTAGGAGTTCCTTCACTTGTTCCATAACCCCGATAATCATAAGCAAAGACACTAAAACCCAAATCTCGGATTTTTTCTAACCGTGATTTAATATATCCCAAATCTTCAGCATTACCATGAGCATAAAGAATAGTGTATTTAGCTTGAGGATTTCGTAAATAAATTGCCGAAATATTTTTATCATCTCCAGTTTTTATTTTGAGAATATCTTGATTATCTTGATAACTAGATGCTTGAGGAAGAAAAATCATGCTGTCAGCACGGAAATAAACATAGACAGCAAAAAATGCGTAAATAAAAATTAGAGATTTTAACATTCGCTTCCAGGTTAAATCACCAATAAGTAGTTTTTTAAATTGCTGTTTATCCATATCTTATTTCTATTTCGCGCTCAGATACAAAAGAAGGAAGACAGGAAAACTGCATTTAAACAAAAACTCCTGTCTTTAATCATCCTTAGATGATTTGTGTCCATTATCTCACGGAAAATGCCTCGCTAAACCGTCGAGTAATTGGTTCAATAATGAATGTCAAAACTGATTTTTGCCGGGTGACAATTTCGGCATTAGCAGCCATACCTGGATTAAATTCTACCTCTTGTCCGCGCACATTCAAAGAATGTTTACTTAACTTAATCCTTGTCGGAAAAACCAAACCTAAGTCTTTATCAATTACGGCATTGGGACTGATTTGTAATACTTCACCTTCAACTACACCAAATTCTTGAAAGGGAAAAGTGGCGATTTTGACTTTTGCTTTCATTCCCTGGTTAATAAAACCAATATCACGGTTAAGAACTTTTACTTCTAGGAGCATTTCTTCTCCTTCTGGTAAAATTGATAGTAGTTCTTCTCCAGATTGGACTGGACCTTTGGTAGCTTTAATTTTGTAAATTGTGCCGGCAACAGGGGCTTTGATAGTTTCTCCGTCTTTTTGTTGTCTAGCTTGTTCTAATTGACCAGCAACAGTAGTTAATTCTTCTTTGCGTTTGTTGATTTGGGTGAGAATTTCGCTTTGACGTTCTGAGGTTAACCGGATATTTTGATTACGCGCTGTTTGATAAGCCTGTTCTGCTTGATTAATTTCTTGAAATTGAGCAGCCGCGTCTTTTTCTAAAGAAGCAATTTTATCTTTCGCTTCTGTTAAATTATTTTGATTTTTAGTAATTTCATCGGAATTTCTGATAATATCTGCATTGGCACGATTTAATCTTTCTTTAGCATCCAGATAATCAACTCTCGTTAAAGCCCCTGGTTCAACCAAGGTACGAAGATTTTCTTCTCGTTGTTGAGCAATAGATAAATTATTATCTAACATAGAACGGAGACTTTTGACATTCTCTAAGTTTTTTTGAACATTGGTAAAACTGACTTTAGCATTTGCCAAATTTTCTTGTAAGCGACTCAACCGAACTTTGGCTTGATTAAGTATTGATTGTTGACGTTTGGCTTCTGCTGCTGCTGCTGCTTGTTTGGCTTTATAGTCTAATAACCGGGAGTTTAAAAGTTCATCTTGCAAAATTGTTCCCGCAGTTTTTCCTCCAGAACGTTCAGCTTGTAATCTTTGTAAATCATCTTCAATTAATTTACTAGATTTAGCTAGACGGTTAACATCAGTTTGTTGAAAATTGGGGTCACGTTGAATGAGAATTTGATCTTTAGTCACGCGATCGCCTTCTTTCACTTTCACTGCTAAAATAGAACCATTACCCAAAGCTGTCACTGGTCTAACTTGAGTAGAAGCAATTAATTCTCCTGTTGCTGTCGCTACTTCATCAATTTCTGAAAAATGCGCCCAGGAAATTGTTCCAAATATCACAAAACTCATTGTTCCCGCTAATAATCTTGTGTAAAGCGGTGGTAATTCCTGTACAGCTTTACCCAATTCATAGGATAATTGTTCTTCTGGTTTAGCAAATCTCTCTTTCGTTTGACGCGCTTGCACAGCATTTGCAGCTAGGGAAAATTTCATAATTTGTCAGTTTTGTTAGTTGTTTTTTTTATTGAGTGATCCCAATTTCATGTAAGCCTGATAAAACTAATTTCTCAAGGAAAAAAGGCTTAATCTGGTAATTTTGTGAAGCTGCATTAAGAATTAATATGAGCAATAACTAATTACTAAATGTTTAATATTAATCTATTTCAATATCAAATATTGTCATGTAAGTCACTACTTTATCCAGATCCCCGACTTCTTCAAGAAGTCGGGGATCTATTCTATACATAATAGTTTTTAGAGAAATTATCTGTATTTCTTCCTACAGTTAGAAGCAATTTTATCTACAATATACGTTAATGAGCTAGTAGCTTACTGGCGAAGGAAGTAAAAATTAACTTTATGATTGATCACAGCGACACAATTGCATCTCGTCAAGAAGGCAAATTTCCAGGTGTGGGTGGACTTGATTTGTATTACCAAAGCTGGCATCCTGGAGGTGAAGTTAAAGGAATCTTAGCCATTGTCCATGGACTCGGAGGACACAGCGGACTTTACAAGACCATAGTTGAGCATTTGTTACCGAAAGAATATGCTATCTATGGTTTTGATTTACGTGGTCACGGACGTTCATCTGGTCAAAGAGGTTATATTAATACCTGGGCAGAATTTCGTAATGACTTGCAAAGTTTCCTCAATTTGATTCAACAACAACAACCAGGATGCCCAATTTTTCTATTGGGACATAGTATGGGGGGAGTGATTGCATTAGATTATACTCTTCATTATGTACAAAATAAATCTGAGTTGTCAGGTGTGATTGCTTTTGCACCCAGTATTGGTCAAGTAGGAGTACCGCTGAGTCGTGTAGTTTTAGGTAAGTTACTCTCCCAGGTGTGGCCGCGTTTTTCCTTGAATATTGGTTTGGATTTTAGCGCAGGTTCACGAGATCAGAAAATTTTAAATTCCTATACTCAAGATAAATTACGCCATACTCTCGCTACTGCTAGGTTATCTACAGAGTTTTTTACTACAGTAGATTGGATTCATACTCACGCTGAAAAATGGCAAATACCTCTATTAATTTTACATGGTGGTGCTGATAGAATCGCTTTACCAGCAGGAAGTGCAACTTTTTATCAAAATGTTACCTATCCAGACAAGTTAAGAATTGAGTACCCTGGAGGCTATCATGATTTACACTACGATATTAATTATGTTGAGGTAATCACTGATTTAGTTAATTGGATGGATAAACATTTACCTGCTGCGGTAGTACCATTAAAATCAGTGAATAATCAATAATAGGCGGTAAATAATTTAAAATAGAGATGTTCCAAATAACGTCTCTATAAGAATTTCAAAAAATACACATTGATATTTCATAGATGTCTAATGGCTAGGAATACGAAATAGATAAAAGCCAGCAAGTGTAAAAATGAAAATCGTAGTTGCAGAATAAACAATTACATCTTTCACTAAAAAGGAAATCCAATCTTTTCTCAATTCTTGTTTAAACTTGAGTTCTCGTAATTTACGCTCAAGCTCTATATCTTCTTTATCAGGTAATCTGGTATAAGGACTAATCTCTAAATCATCAATCAATTCTTCTGTAGCATTTGCATTTTGCCAATTATCTAATGGAGAATTAGAATCAGCCAAGACAATTGGCAAATTATCCTGATTTTGATTTTTGATCTCTTTTCTAATTACCTTTTTGACAATTTTGACGATTAAAGCTTCTAAATTTTTATCCGCCATATCTAGTAAAGTAAAATATTTTAATCATGAAGACTCAAAATAAATTAGTATTTTCTTCATTATCCAAAATACCGCCAAACCCTTTACAGGTATGACGGTGATTAGTTTACCTTTTATAGTTCCCCAATAATTTCTGGCTGATTTAATTCATCAGACATTTCGATAATTGCTCTGAGAACAGGCTTCATTATGGAATCTTCGTTATTTTCAAAATCTTCATAACGTCGCCGTTTAGCACGATTTGCAACTTGTACCGTAATGCGATAGCGATTTGATGCAGCACTAATTAATTCTTCTGCACGGTGCATGATTTGAGACTGAGTTGTCTCGAACTTAGAACGTTTAAGCATAATTGATAACTCTGGAGATTCTATCCCAGTTTACTCGGATTTTTCAATTTTAGAGATGGAAAGGAAAATGATCCTTGGGAAATTTGCCTAACTAAGAGAATCAAACTAAGAATTTGGCGCATTTGTTGAATTTGCTGTTTAAGTATTTGGTTCTCTAATCGGAGATTGCGAATTTTTTCTTTACCGATATAAATATTATCTGGTACTGTATGTAGGGCTGCATAACTAGCACGTTCATATTGATTAAATGTATCTGTTATAAATGCTAAAGTATCTTTTGCTTTTCGTAATTGTTGAGCTAGATAAAGGAGCATGAGGGAAATAAGGATATTAATCAGGACAACGATAGTTACCATTTTTATGTTGTTTGCCACTGATTTAATCAAAATTGTAGGTCTATTATATCAGCATTGTTACTTTTTATCTGGGGATCTCTTTTATTTTGAGGCATGACGCTGCTGAAAAAATCAAATAGGATTACTATAGAATTTTATAAATCATCCTTTGCCAATTTCTTCCATGACCGAAAACACAAAAGCAATAGTTATATTTGATATAGACGGGGTTATCCGTGACGTGAGCGGTTCATATCGTCGCGCTATCTCCGATACAGTAGAGTATTTCACTACCCAAGCCTATCGTCCCACACCTGTAGACATTGATCACCTCAAATCTGAAGGAATTTGGAATAACGATTGGGAAGCCTCCCAGGAATTAATTTACCGTCATTTTATCAGTCAAGGACAGCAGCGGCAAGAAATACAATTAGATTATGCCAACATAGTTACTTATTTTCAAAGCCGTTATCGCGGTACAGATACCAAAAATTGGAATGGCTATATTTGTCATGAACCTTTATTAGCGCAGCCGAGTTATTTTCAAGAATTAACAAAATCTGGTATTGCTTGGGGTTTTTTTAGTGGTGCTACTCGTTTGAGTGCTAACTATATTTTAGAAAACCGTTTGGGTTTACAATCTCCTGTTTTAATTGCTATGGAAGACGCACCTGGTAAACCAGATCCGACTGGACTTTTTGCTACTATTAATATATTAGAAAATGGTAGTAATCAAAAACCAACAGTTGTATATGTAGGTGATACGGTAGCAGATATGCACACTGTGGAAAAAGCAAAAGCTGTAGATAATTCTCGGACTTGGTTAGGTGTAGGAGTTTTACCTCCCCATGTTCAGGAAACAGTAGAAGGATGTGAAGCTTATACACAGAACCTAATACAAGCTGGGGCAAAGATAGTGTTGAATAATGTCCAAGAATTAACAATTAGGACAATTTCTAAATTAGAATTGTGATCTCATTAAATGAGATTTTTTTCATTACCTACCCGATATTCATTTAATTTGTAATCATAGGAAATTCATCAAAATGTCTAATTTAAAACTACCTGATGGACCAAAAACCCACCCTTGGATACAGACATATCAATGGTTAAAAGATCCTTTGGGATATATGGAAGAATGTGCTAAAAACTATGGTGATATTTTTACTTTGAGAGTTGGTCCAGTTTTCACTCCGCAGATATTTATTAGCAACCCCCAAGGGATTCAACAGATTTTCACCACAGATACCAAACAGTTAGATTCCGGTGAACCAGCAGGAGTTCAAGCCCCTTTATTGGGAAGACAATCTTTATTAGCATTAGAAGGGAAACCTCATCAACGTCAACGTAAATTATTAACTCCTCCTTTACATGGAGAAAGAATGTTGGCTTATGGTGATTTAATTAGCGAAATTACTCAGCAAGTTACTAATAAATGGCAAATTGGACAAACATTTAATATCCTTTATTCTATGCAAGAAATCTCTTTTGAAGTGATTTTAAAAGCTGTATTTGGTTTACAGAATGGCTCACATTATGAGCAATTGAAGACATTCTTATTAAAGATTCTCAATCCTAAACAACCTTTTTTGCGAGCCATGATGTTAGTTTTTCCATTCTTGCAAAAGGATCTAGGTGCGTGGAGTCCTTGGCACAAATTCTTACAGTTAAAAGCTGAAATTGACGAAGTTATCTATGCGGAAATTAAGGAACGTCAAGAAAAACCCGATTCATCTCGCAGTGATATATTATCTTTGATGATGGCTGCTAGAGATGAAAATGGTCAACCTATGAGTGATGTTGAATTACGAGATGAATTGATTACTTTATTGATAGCTGGTCATGAAACTACTGCAACTTCTTTAACATGGGCGCTTTATTGGATTAATCATGTCCCACAGGTACGAGCAAAATTATTGCAAGAATTGGATAATTTAGGTGAAAATCCAGATGCGAATGAGATTTTTAAATTACCCTATTTAAATGCTGTTTGTTCAGAAACATTGCGAATATATCCGGTGGCCATGTTGGCTTTAAATAGATTGGTAAAATCACCCTTTGAGTTGATGGGTTATAATTTAGAAGCAGGAACTATTGTTATTCCTTGTATTTATCTCACTCATCATCGAGAAGATTTATATCCTGATTCTCAACAGTTTAAACCAGAGCGTTTTTTAGAACGGCAATTTTCTCCTACTGAGTTTGTACTGTGAAAATGGTTGTGAAGGGGAAAAGAGAGAAAAATCAGCCAGTTATAGAAAAAGCGCGTTAGTTGATGTTTTTAAGAGGTGTGTTAGCTACGCTAACGCACCCATAATTTTTTTGCTCAATAATGTAGGATACTCAATAATAATTAAACTCTTTGATTTAAAACAGGTTTACCAGTAGATATAGCCTGTTCCACAATATCAATCGCTCGCTTTGTTCCCCCAGCTTTCTTAATTGCTGCTTGTAACCGCAAAGCATTCCTTTGATAACTATCCTCCGTCAACACCTTTTTAATAGCAGTCCGCAAATTAGTAACATTAACTTTTTTCACAGGAATAGCTTCCCCACATCCTGACCAAACTATCCGCGAAGCTACTCCTGGTTGGTCATTAGCAATGGGAATAGCTACCATTGGTACACCATTCGTTAAACATTCCAATGTGGTATTCATTCCTGCATGAGTAATAGTTAAATCTGCTTTTTCCAATAATTGTAATTGTGGTGCATAACGAACCACTAAAGGATTTCCTGCTATTCCTTCGAGAACTTCAGGATTAGCCGAACCACCCAAAGAAATTACTAATTGTGCATCCAACTCTTGACAAGCTGCAGCAATATTCTGGAAAACTGGTAACAACCGATTTTGTAAAGTTCCCATTGAAGCATAAATTAAGGGTTGTCCTGTTAATTTATCAAAGGGAAAATCAGCAACTTCCCTACCAGTTGCACTATGATATGGTCCGGTAAAATGAAAGCAATTAGGTAAATTTTGTCGAGGAAATTCTAATTCCGCAGGTTGTTGACTAATTTGAGCTAGTTGAGAATAACGTTGATTTGGGTCAAAGTATGCAGGTAAATTTTTATCTCGACGATAGCTTTCTATTAATTCTGTGATAGGTCGAGTAGCCCGATTTAATAATTTATAACCTAATTTATTACGCAGTTTTGCCCACAAAGCTGGACTATAAGACCAATTTGTCATGAAGGGGGGAACACTTGGCTCTCGATTTAAAACTACAGCACTACAAACAGTAATAAAGGGAAGACCAGAAACATCTGCAATAGTCCCTCCATAGGACATAGTTTGATCTATTAATAGTGCTTCTATACCTGCGTCCTTGATAGCTGTTGGGGCATCCCTGAAGGTAACATTAGTAATATCTCTAAAAATAGAGATGGTATATTTTAGTGCTTTCTGTCCGCTTAATTCTCCTAATTTATCAAAAGATGCTTTTGCTGAACCCAGGGGACATTCAGATTCACCAATAACTTTAAATTCTAAACCGGCTGCTTGTGCTTTGGATTGGGCATCAGGAATACCAATTAAGGTAACACGATGTCCACGCTGTTGTAGTTCTTTTCCCAGAGGTAGTATTGTGTTCCAATGTCCAGTTGAGGCGGGACACATTAAGCCATAATGAGTCATAATCGTGTTTTCTCCTTATTTATAATGATATATACCAGAAAACTGCCCCATAGATTCAACGCAGATCACTGTAGTAGGTTTGGATCTATGTTCATAATACTTTATTAGTGTAATATCATTGCGTCAGACTTTCCCCGAAGTCAACACTAAGGAAATAATGATTAAATCTTGGATGATAATTGGCAGTATCGCATTCTTAGTAGGCTTTATCGGTAACTGGATTACACCCAACCAGAGTCAATGGTTTCGGCATTTACAAAGACCCAAATGGTTAACCTTTGAATCAGTAATTCCCCTGATTTGGACTATAATTTTTATCTGTGGTGCTTGGTCAGCTTACATCATTTGGGAACACAGCCCAAATACTGATATAACCCGTTTAATGATGGGTTTGTACCTACTACTAGAGATATTTACTATAGCTTACAGCCCTGTAATGTTACGTTTTCGCAGTCTCATCGCTGGTACAATCCTCGGTGGTACAGGATTACTCATTTGTCTGTTAATCACACTTGCAGTCTTATCAGTATCCCTCTGGGCAGCATTACTATTATTGCCCTATTTACTTTGGAGTCCCATAGGTACATACACCACATGGCAAATGAGTCGTCTTAATCCCCAAGATGCTTAAGCAGAAAAGTTGAAAGTCTCTTTGTGTTTGACTTTCAACTTTTGATAATAGATTATATCCCACATTCCGCACCCCCCAGTGTCACAATCGGTAATTTCGGATTTTTGAATACCTGTGAGGATAATTTTGATACAAAATCGTCGAAATCTTAGGTGGCGATCGCTAATATCAAATCCCCAAACGACCATTTTTCGT
>NZ_JAQMTJ010000296.1:0-65077 GCF_028330815.1 Dolichospermum lemmermannii CS-548 | reverse complement strand
ACTGAAAACAATAAAAGTAAGCGCAATTTCGACACCTTGATTGGTGGTTGTATTGAGCGTCTAGGCGGCGTTTGACGGTCGCAGCGAGATTAGATTAGGCTAAACCTTTAATCTAATTCTGTCAGTAGAATCTCAGTGGCTTGGCTCCCTGAGAGTGTCAATTAGCTGATTTATTTACCAAATCTCAATCTAAGGTACTTGCAGTATAGGTTTCCTCAACGGCTTTGCTGACAAATTTTTTCCTTTCAGCCCTAACTGAACTTGATTATACGGTATACCCAACAGACTTTGTACGGTATCCCGTATTTTTTATTTATGTCAAGCCCTTGCAAAAAAAGTTTACAAAATGTTGTATTCATTACCCAAAGGTAATTATCAAGGGTTACAATTTACTTTAGGTGTTCCCTTCAATCTTAATCATGCTGATTCTGTCACTGCATCATCACCATTAAATCTGACTTCTTTATGGTGGAATTGGCTATTTGGTTATAAATTTGCTCGTTTGGATTGGAAAACCCAAACTCATAATTCTCAGGTAAAGCATGGTGAAAAAAGTGAAAAAGCTCAGGGTTTCCCAATTCATTTGGGTAGCACTGGTTGTCAAGCAATTGAGGGAAGTCAAAAACCATCAACTTGTAGTAATTTGAATACCTCAAAAGTCATTTTTACCAAGTTTGATGTTAATAAAAATGTCGTAATCGCTGATATCGCATCCTTAATAGGAAACACAAATTTAACAATTAACAAAAAAAATACACCTCCTGGTTGTATGTCATCTCCTGATGATAGTGACTGCAATGTGATTATGACTAATTTCGGTCTACCTTTTAATGGTAAACCTGCTGCTAAACAGAAATTTTTTAGAGTTGAATGAAATTATCTCGCTGGTTCACCTTGCTGACAATTTGTCTGTACTCAGTTTGTTTATCAATGGGAATGAGTACAGCTATTTCTGCATCTTCAACTTCAGCATATAATTGGAATATTCCAGTTTGGATGCCTAAACCAACTGTACCAGCCGATAACCCGATGAATTCCCAAAAAGTTGAATTGGGAAGACATCTTTTTTATGAGCAACGTTTATCAATTACAGGTGAATTTTCCTGTGCTGCTTGTCATCTGCAAAAATTGGCTTTTACTGATGGTAAAACAGTAGCTGTGGGAGCAACTGGGGAAAAACATTCTCGTAACTCCATGAGTCTTGCGAATATTGCCTATAACCCTGTATTAACTTGGGCTAATCCTTTACTCCCTATGATAAATATCGCTTTGGTGGTGATACCAATGCCATTTCTCCAGCAGCGAAACGGGGTGAAAAATTATTTAACAGCGAAGATTTAGAATGTTTTCACTGTCATGGGGGAATTAATTTCACAGATTCGGTTATGCACGAAAAATTAGCATTTCAAGAAATTGCTTTTCATAATACTGGACTTTATAATATTGATGGCAAAGGAGCTTATCCAGCAAATAATACTGGTGTTTATGAAATAACTTCCAAACCAACAGATATGGGTCGTTTTAAAGCTCCTACTTTGCGGAATATTGCCCTCACTGCTCCCTATATGCACGATGGGAGTATAGCGACCTTAGAGGTAGAGGTTTTCAAATTGGTTTGAGTGCTACGTTTTAATATAAGGAGAGTTTTTTATGGCTGATTTTAATTGTTGGGTAACACCAGTAAATGAAAAAACAATTGAAGCTACGGGAAATGATTGGCAAATTGAGTATGAGTTTTTTGATTGTCAAGGTGATGTTCTGGCTTGTTTAGCTTATACTTTATTTCATGAAAATTGGCATCAAGTTGGTTTGGGACATTTGGAACAAGGTAGTGTTTTAGAGTTGGAGTTTCATGAAGCACCTAAAAAATGTGTTCTCTATGATGGATATTTAACTGTTATTACTAGAGATTGGCATTTTCATTTATGTATTGAGGAAACTCTAGGTGGTCCCAATGCTGAAACTTCTATCGAAGTAAGACAGCAACGTTTGATTAGTAAGAGTGCATTTTATAGAAGGATAAATCCCGAAGGAGAACCGAGAAGTTGGGGTATTCAATTTTGGAATGGTGCTGGTGAAAAGGCTATGACGATATTTTTACCTAATCCCTATGTAGAGGATGAAAATTTGCTTCCTGAAGGTAAGGCTGATTTTAGAAAGTTGGATTTTTATCAGGAACTTAGAGATGTTTATGTATTAGGTAAAAAGCCCATTCCTTTTACTAAAAATCCTCTCAAATGTGCCTATATTGCAGTTTGCACTTCTGGACGTTGTTATCCTTCTCGAAAATGGCAACCTACTTTTGAGGCTTTAAAGGCTGCTGTTGAGAAGGCGGAATTAGATTTGGAAGTGAGAACAAGTGGTTGTTTACAGGTTTGTAAGTTAGGGCCTGTTGTTTATCATTCTACTAATAGAACTTGGTACAGTCGTGTTAAGCCGGAAGTTGCAGAAAGAATTGTACAGGAACATTTGGTTGAGGGAAATAAGGTTGTTGAATATATATATCCTTAGTTGGTGTTTTTCTGGGGTAATTTTCTCACGCAGAGGCGCAGAGGCGCAAAGAGGAATATGGAAGATGATTTTCGGGAAGTCTCAGGTTATTATTTTTCTATGTCAGTTGTTTTTAGTTGCTGTTTTGGTTGTTTCTTGTCAAGGTTCTCAGAATAGTCCGGTTGTTAGTTCAGTTAGTAATGGCTGTGTTCAAAAGTATGATTCTAATGTTGATTATTTTCCCAATAAGGTGAAGGTTACTCATGCTATCGGTTTTGCAGTTGAATATTATAAAAACTACAAAGTCGTGACGATTAAAAATCCCTGGAAAGATGCTAAAACAGGTTTTAAATATGTTTTGGTTCAATGCGGTACACCAATACCACCAGGGTTCGAGAAATCCCAAATATTTACTACACCTGTAAGTTCTGTGATTTCTCTTTCTACAACTCATTTACCACATTTTTCTAAGTTAAATGTTGTTGATAAGTTAATCGGTGTTAGCGATATTAAACAAGTAACTACACCAGATTTTATTGACAGAATCAAGGCTGGTAAGGTGGTATCTGTTGGCAATAATTCTACTGTGAACGTGGAGAAAGTTTTAGAACTTAATCCTGAGTTAGTTACCACTTTTGGTACTGGAAATCAACAAACTGATAGTTTTCCTAAGTTGTTGGAAGCTGGGTTAAAGGTGGCGATAAATGCTAAATATATGGAAGATACACCATTGGGAAGAAGTGAATGGTTAAAGTTTACTGCTTTATTTTTTAATAAGGAGGAAGAGGCGGAAAAAATCTTTGCTGCAATTGCTAAGAAATACGAAGATATTGCTACTAAAGCTAAAGCTGTTAAAAATCGTCCGACTGTGTTTGTAGGCTTCAATTTTAAAGGGACTTGGTATACACCAGGTGGTAATAGTTATGTGGCTAAATATCTAGCCGACGCAGGTGCAAATTATCTTTGGAGTGAGGATAAATCTTCTGGTAGTTTACCTATATCTTTTGAAGCTGTTTTTGAACGGGCTGCTAATGCTGATTATTGGTTGAATCTTAGACAATCTTGGAACAGTTTAAAAGATGTTGTGACTGAAGATAATCGTTATGGTGATTTTCATGCTTTCAAAAAAGGAAATCTCTATAATAATAATGCTCGCCTTAGTCCCAATGGTGGTAATGACTACTGGCAAAGTGGTATTAGTAACCCTGATGTGGTTTTATCTGATTTAATTAAAATATTTCATCCAGAAATATTACCTAATCATAACCTATTTTACTATCAAAAAGTGAATAAATGATGTTAATCAAAAAGCATGAGGTTATTAATAAATTTTTACTCTGGAAATTTATTAATAAGAAATATTTGATTTTCTCGATTTTACTACTATGTTTAATTTTGGCATTCTTACTGGATTTAGGTTTTGGGGCTGTGAATATTCCCATTCATGAGGTTATGAATATCTTGCTGGGACAAGAAGCAGAAAAGACAACATGGACAAATATTATTCTTAAATTTCGTTTACCTAAAGCTTTAACTGCAACGTTAGCTGGTGCAGCTTTAGGGGTAAGTGGCTTGCAAATGCAAACTCTATTTAAAAATCCTTTAGCGGGTCCTTTTGTATTAGGAATTAGTTCTGGTGCAAGTTTAGGAGTAGCGTTGGTTTTACTGACAGCAAGTTTGACTGTACCGACGTTATTAACTGATTTAGGAATGATTGGTGATTTTAGTTTAGTCATAGCGGCAAGTTTTGGTGCAGCTTCAGTATTAGGATTGATGTTAGTTGTTTCTCGTCGTGTACAAGATACAATGACTTTATTAATTTTAGGTTTATTATTTGGATATGCGACAAGTGCAATGGTAAGTATTTTGTTGCAATTTAGTTCACAAGAACGGATTCAAAGTTATATAATGTGGACTTTTGGAAGTTTCACTGCGGTAACTTGGCAACAATTAGCTATTTTAACTCCAGTTATTTGTGTAGGTTTATTAATTGCTGTGCTGCAATCAAAATCTTTAAATGCACTTTTATTAGGTGAATCTTATGCACGCAGTTTAGGGTTAACAGTACAAAAAACCAGATTTTCTGTGATTAGCAGTGCTTCTATATTAGCGGGAGCAATTACTGCTTTTTGTGGACCAATAGCGTTTTTAGGTGTGGCAATTCCTCATCTTTGTCGTAGTCTTTTTAATACTTCAGATCATCGGATATTAATTCCTAGTGTCATTATTATGGGGGCAATTTTAGCCTTATTTGCTGATTTGGTTTCCCAAATTCTGATAAATCAAATGGTTTTACCTTTAAATGCTATTACTGCTTTGATAGGAACTCCTGTTGTTACTTGGGTAATTCTACAACGTAACTCTAGAAAATCTTTTCCGTCATGAGTAACTCAATTCTGAAAACTCATAATTTAACTATTGGTTATAAGACTTCCCAGAAAACTATTCGGAATGTTGCATCTAATATTTCTACATCTTTGCAAACAGGAGAATTAGTTTGTCTACTTGGTCCTAATGGTGCTGGTAAGTCTACTTTATTGCGAACTCTGGCAGGAATGCAACCACCAATTGCTGGGGAAGTCAAACTTTTAGAAAATGATATTTACAAGTTACCACCACAGGAATTAGCAAAACGTTTAAGTTTGGTATTGACTGAAAAAATTGATGTGGGAATGTTATCAGCTTACGCTTTGGTGAGTATGGGCAGATATCCTTATACTGACTGGTGGGGAAAGTTAACACCTGAAGATGAGGAGATTATTAATTGGGCGATGAAATCTGTGGGAGCGGTAAATTTAGCCCAACGGAATGTGAGCGAATTAAGTGATGGTGAACGACAGAAAATTATGATTGCTAGGGCTTTAGCGCAGTCGCCTATGGTGATGTTATTGGATGAACCAACAGCATTTTTAGATTTACCACGCCGGGTGGAAATTATGCAATTGTTACGTCAATTAGCAAGGGATACAAATCAAGCAATTTTGCTTTCTACCCATGATTTAGATTTAGCTTTGCGCCTTGCTGATAAAATTTGGCTGTTAGGAATTAATGGTATTCTTCACGTTGGCGCACCAGAAGATTTGATATTAAGTGGTGCATTTGCTGATACTTTCCGCAGTGAAGGTGTGGAATTTAATATTTTTTCTGGGGAATTTAATCTGCATATACCTGAAAAAGGAACAGTTAATTTAATAGGTGAAGGTGTTGCTGCTATTTGGACAATTCGCGCCTTAGAAAGAGTAGGATTTACAGTTTTACAAGGTGGTAAATCTGCACAAATTACAGTAGAAGTTATTTCTAGTCCTGAACAATTTGTTTGGCAAATTACCAAGAATAGGGATGTTTCTATATATTATTCTGTGTCTGAAGTAATTAAATTTTTGAACATCATTAGATAGTACTGACTTTTCCCGTTAAGTCTTGAAAAGCTTGGATTATTGAGCGGTTACATTAGATAAATCATGAATGGGAGATGTAAATCTCCCACCTCTTTAAGAAATTGTCTTTTGATTAAATCAGGTAACTGGTATTTGGCACAATGGGAAATATTGCATACTCATACCAAGCTGTCCAGATAAAACTCCGAATCCAGCGTTGACGTTTTTCTGCACTTAATTCATACGCAAATGCACCGGAAGATTCATCAATGGAAGATAAATGGGAGTTACAACCACAGCCATGTTGATAGGTAAAACCGTATTTGGAGGCTATACTTTGCACTTTCATTTGGATTGCAAATACCTTACCTGCGTGGAGGATAGCATCCCAAGAACGTTTATGTTCTATATCCCGTTGATCAAATCTTAAAGCTCTTTCTTCAAATACATGATCTCGATAAATTGGAGCTAAATGAACATGATAAAAACTTGCTGGTAGATCATAACCAAATTCCCGGAAAAGTTCTAGTCCAATATGTGCCACTTTGAGTTCATTACTGTATTCAGAACCTTTTGATTCAAAATTACGTACAACTTCTGCAAAGTTCGGATAATTATGAATCATAAAATCATGACCATAAAATTCTAGAGTTTCTCGTGCCATTTGCCCAAATAACTCGGAAAATGAGCGTTTTAAATGAAATAAATGGGGACGTTCATTAAACAAATCAACATCACCATATTGCAGTTTATATTGAAACAACTGCGCCATTTCCACATAGATTTGTGGGTCACTGAGTTTAACATTTGCTCTACCTTTAGCAATATCTTGCCACACAGAAGGTAGTTGAGAAAGGGTAACGGCATTTTCACCAACAATGACTGCAATATTAGGGACTTCTTGAAGCTGCATATCCAATTTCCACAGAGATTTTAATTAACTAATTTACTATAAATCATCTCCTTTTTATTTTATTAACAGAATTAAAAAATGTTTGACAGACTGTCTTTTGACATTTAACTTACAAGTAGGTTGGGTTGACGCAAGGAAACCCAACATTGTCGGAATTTTGTTGAGTTGTACTTTCAACATTGTCGGAATTTTGTTGAGTTGTATTTCCAACATTTCGGAATTTTGTTGAGTTGTACTTTCAACATTGTCGGAATTTTGTTGGGTTGTACTTTCAACATTGTCGGAATTTTGTTGGGTTGCGCTGTCGCTTAACCCAACCTACAATATATTCACAAAAATATCTGACGGTTAAATCTATTTTCAACCATCTTTTAATATTCGTTGTCGGACTCGTTCTATAATTATTCCCTCTTCAGGAGATAACCCATTAACTAACATTTCATATATTAATGGTACACCCAATTCTAATTCTTCCAAAAGTGTCCGCTGGCTAAATACATCTTCTGGTGTTCCTTCTAGCATCAATTGTCCTTTATCCATGACAAAAACCCAATCTGCCCAACGATAGACTAAATCTAAATCATGAGTTGCCATTAATAGAGTATTGCCATCTTCATGAATTTTTTTCAGAGTTTTCATCAAGTTTCGAGTATGCTTAATATCTAAATATGCAGTGGGTTCATCTAATACTAAAAGTTGTGGTTTTAGTACCATTACATCAGCTATAGAAACTCGTTTTTTTTGTCCTAAACTTAAATGATGTACTGGCTTTTCTGCTAAATCAGTTAACCCAAACTCAATTAAAGCTTGTTCGACTCGATTCTTAATTTCTGGTTCCGGTAAACCTAAATTACACAAACCATAAGAAATATCTTCTTCAACGGTAGAAGCTACTAATTGTTGTTCTGGATCTTGAAATACTAAACCAACTTTTTGGCGAATTTTACTGAGATATTGACGATTATAAATTAACGGTTCACCACACCATTTGACAATACCAGAATTTGGTTTATAAAGTCCATTAGCTAATAAGAAAAGTGTGGTTTTTCCACAACCATTTTGTCCAATTAAGGCACACTTTTTTCCAGAAGGAATCTTCATGGTTAAACCATTCAAAGCTGATTTTTGTAGCCTTTGTGAACCTGGATACGTGTAATGTACTTGCTCAAATTCGAGTAAATATTCCTGCATTTTGGCAAATTTCTAATCCTATTAATAATACACAGCCACAAATTGCTTCAATGATATATCGTGGAGATGGACGATAACGTTGGGGATGCCAAAATCGCAATTCACCAGCAAAGCCTCGTGCTTGCAATCCTAGAGAAAATTGACTATATTGTTGTAAAGTCCGTTGTAATAATTGTCCAATTAATAGTGCTAAACTTTTCATGCTAGTTTGCCAATTAGAATAGCCACCACGAGAATTTTGTGCTGTCAATAATTCATTAGCTGTTTTGAGCAAAATGAAAATAAACCGATACATTAGTAATAGCAAATCAGTTAAAAGTGCTGGAAATCTCAACCAACGTAAAGTTTGCAAAATTTCTGTGAACGGGACAGTTAACATGAGAAAATATAAACAAGAAACAGAGGCTAATGATCTAGTGACAATTTCCCATGCTTGAATGCTACCACTACGACTGATATAAATATAGAATTGTCCAAAAGTCATTCCATACCATGAGTCTAATTGAACGATTGGCAAATCAGTAATTGCCACTCCATTTACCATGAGTGCGGGTAAACTTGTTAAACAAAAGACTATGGTAAACATTAACAATCGCCAATAAACACCAGCCGGAATTTTTGCATAAATTACTGTCCAAATACTCATCCATATCACCATCAAAATTTGTACTAGTGAATGGGTAGAAAGAGAAATAGCCAATGTCGTAAATGCAAAAATTAGTTTATGTTCCGGTGGTAATCTTCTTAGTTGATTAGTGTAAGCTAGGGTATCTAATTGTAGAGTCATTCTTCACGTCTTTTTTGTTCGGAACGTCCTTTATATACACCAATTGCATAACCAACTACTCCCGCACCTAAAGCTGCTTGAGAAGCAAATAATAAACTTGCTATTTCCCCACTAGCTGGTTCAAAGATTGATTTAAACCAAGGTTTATATTCAGGTTGTATTTCTGTAATAGCGGCTTTAGCTTTGTCATCAGAACCACCAAATTTTCCATTACGCACAAATATTAATGGTGCAACTGCTAAAGCTAAAACGCCTAATATTAAAAACCAGTTATTTAAACTTTTTTTAGATTGGTTCATGACTTTGATTTTTTCCCTTAATTAATTGCAGAAGTTCCAATTCTTGAGGATTATAAGATTGTAACCAGTTCCAAACCAAGACAGTTAATAATCCTTCACTAATTGCTAAGGGTACTTGAGTAATAGCAAAAATTCCCGCGAACTTGGCAAATGAAGCGATAAATCCACCCACAGGTGCAGGAAAAGCCAAGGCAAGTTGGATAGAAGTAATAATGTAGGTGAGTAAATCTGCCAAAGCTGCGGCTAAAAATATGGCGATTTTTTGTTTACCACTCAGGCGCATTGTGAGATTATAGATCCAATAAGCTGCGAATGGGCCAGCGATCGCCATTGAAAAAGCATTTGCACCCAAGGTAGTTAATCCACCATGTGCCAGTAACAAAGCCTGAAATAACAAGACTAAGCTACCCAAAACTGTCATGGTCAGGGGTCCAAACAGCACCGCACCTAACCCTGTTCCTGTGGGGTGAGAACAGCTACCTGTGACAGAAGGGATTTTCAACGCTGACAGCACAAAGGTAAAAGCACCAGCCAAACCTAACAAAAGTTTCAATTCTGGGTTAGCTTGGGTAATGCGAGTCAAACTCCCCAATCCTAAAATAAAAAATGGTAATGACACAACCCACCAAAATATCGCCCATTGCACAGGTAAAAACCCTTCCATAATGTGCATTGCGTAGGCAGGTTTGGGAAAATTAACTACCAGGTAAAAACTAATAACAGCCATGAAGATGAGATTAACTAACCCCGGTTTTTTCCTAGATATCATCTGTACCTCGCAGATTTATATAAACGTCTTTTCTTTTTTATCGGCGGGCATCCTGACTCACCATATTATGGCTCACAGTTGCGGGACAGCGCCGGATTTGCACCAGACTTTCCCCCTCACGTCCAATGGCTGTTCCCCATCAGAACCGATTTTGGTAACTATATCACATTAGAATCAGAAATAAATCACAATATCACGTTGTTAATCTGCAAGGTGGCAAAATAAATCTAGTGTCAATTTACCTAACTACTTACAAATCATTAAAAGTTGTGTTACACCGAAGTTGAAACTCAACAGAGTTCTCAGATTAAGCATAAATAAAGATTCACCCAATAATTGAGGAGTTGACAATATGGGGATAAAATTTCCAGCTTTGAGTGGGTTATTGGTACTTCTAGCTACTAGTTCCGCCTTTTTGCCCGTTGCTAAAGCTGAAACCGAAATACCTCAGCAGCAAACAACCAGGGATACGTTTGAACGAGCCTATTTTCGCCACGATTCCAATTTTTATGACAATGGCAGTTTGAAACGTCAAGTAGATGCTTTTATCGGACTTGGGAAAAAATTTGGTACTACCTTTGCTGATAATGAAATCGCTAAAGATGCTGAGTTAGTGAATACACTTTATCATGATGTTCTGAGTCAACAAGCAACAAATGATCCGTATCTTAGGACACCTGACTTACCAAGTCCCTACAACTCTTCTCTATTAGGGAACACCAAAAAATAAAATCCCCAATTTTGTGGGACTGGCAGGATGCCCGTCCTTGATGATTAGCGGGCAATTCGTCCCGCACCACAAGAAATTTTTGGGTATTTTTTTAATTGGAAGTCCCTTAATGTCTCCCCGCTATAATGGTAACAAGCTGAAAGTGGGGACTGAATACCGTTTTGAAAATTTACCACGTCAGTAGAAATAATGGGTTCTGGAGTTTGATTTATTCACCCCAGAACTCAAGACTATTCTGCAAATCATCCCACAAATTATTGGCTTGAAAAAAAATTCTACAACTTCACGTCAGGGGGAAGCAGCACTTTGTCAATTACATGAATTACGCCGTTACTAGCTTTGACATCTGCTTTGGTAACTTTAGCATTACCTATAGTGACTCGACCTTTCTTAACTTGAATCTTCACTGAAGCACCTTCAACTGTTTTGACATCACCAGCCTTGATGCTTTTAGCAGTAATTTCCCCAGGAACTACATGATAGGTCAAAATCTTGACTAAGGTGGCTTTGTTTTCTGGCTGCAACAGTTTTTCTAAAGTTCCTTTTCGTAAAGCTTTGAATGCGGCATCTGTAGGTGCAAATACGGTGAATGGTCCTTTATCTGATAATGTTTCGACTAGACCAGCCGCTTTGATAGCTGCTACTAAGGTTGTAAAAGAACTGTTACCACTGGCTACTTCTACAATTGTCCCAACAGTCTTTGTACTGGTCTGGGGTGTAGCAGGTTTTGCCGCAGGCTTAGTTCCAGCGAAAGCGGGAACACTGACGAAAAGAGTTGTGGCTGCAATGGCAATACTAACTGTTTTGGTAAATAGGGAATTCATAGTTTTTCACGGTTAAAAGTGTTTAAGATGTGAAAATTCTTGTTAATTTATCTTCACAATAGAAACTGTAACAGAATTTAACAATTTATGTCTGTTGATAACTATTCTGTCAGCATTGCCAATAATTGCGCCTCAGTCAATTGGCTAATTTCCAACTTCCGCGCTTTCTCTAACTTAGAACCGGCATCTGCACCTACAACTAAAAAGTCTGTTTTTCTGCTAATTGAATCAGTAATTTTACCGCCTGATTTTTGAATTAAAGCTTTGGCTTCATCGCGTTTTAAAGTTGGTAATGTGCCAGTAACGACAAAGGTTTTACCAGCAAATTTTTGATTAATTTCGCCCACAGACTGGGCTGCTGTGCTGTTTGCTAATTCTAAACCAATAGCCTGGATACGGGAAATTAAGGTTTGATTCGCTGGGGTGCGAAACCATTGATAGACTGATTGGGCGATTTCTGCACCGATACCATAAACACCTGCAATATCCGATTGTCTGGCGGCTGTTAAGTCTTCGACGGTGGTAAACTTCTCTGTTAATAATTGGGCGTTGACGCTGCCAACGTGACGGATGCCTAAACCATATAATACTCTAGCCCAGGGTTGCGTTTTTGATTGGGCGATCGCATTGATCAATTTTTCCGCCGATTTTTTTCCCATGCGTTCTAATGCACACAAGTCTTCTATTTGCAAGTCATATAAATCAGCAACGGAATGGACTAAGCCTTTATCTACAAGTTGATACACCAACTTTTCGCCTACACCTTTAATATCTAACGCGTCACGACTGACCCAATGTTCAATTTCACCCTTGAGAATGGCGGGACAGGAAGCATTTATACATCTAGTAACTGCTTCTCCAGTTTCCCTGACTACTAGCTGTCCACAGGCTGGACAATGGGAAGGCATAATGAAAGGTTGGGTATCAGCGGGACGCAGTTCTTTGATTACCCGGACGACTTCGGGGATGATTTCCCCGGCTTTGCGAACAATCACGGTGTCGCCAATACGGATGTCTAATTGTTCAATGCGATCGCTATTATGTAAGGTAGCACGGGAAACTGTTGTCCCCGCTAATTGTACGGGCAACATTTCCGCCAAGGGAGTTAATGCCCCGGTTCTGCCAACGTTAACAGTGATTTTTTCTACACGGGTTGGGGCTTCTTCGGCTGGATATTTTAAGGCTATAGCCCAGCGGGGAAACTTCTGTGTAAACCCCAATTGTTCTTGCAGTCTAAAAGTATTTAATTTGACGACAACACCATCTGTCATATAGGGAGAATTCAGCCGTTCTGTATCCCAATATTGGTAATATTCAACAACTTCAGCAATAGAATGGCAGAGTTTATGGTTGGTATCAACTCGAAAACCAAGTCTTTGCAATAATTCCAAAGCTTCCCATTGGGTATTGGCAATACTGGAATCATCCAACCCCGTAATATGCAAAGTATAAGCAAAGAAATCTAACTGTCGTTGTGCGACAATGCGAGAATCTAATTGTCTGAGCGTACCTGCTACAGCATTGCGCGGGTTAGCAAATATTTGTTCACCAGCTTTTTGTCTTTTCTGATTAATTTCTTTAAACACCTGTAAAGGTAGAAACACTTCTCCCCGTACTTCCACTTTAGCAATGTTTTCTAAGCCGTCAAAATTCAAACGCAGGGGAATTGAGCGAATAGTTCTCACATTTTGGGTAATCTCTTCACCCATTACCCCATCTCCTCTCGTTGTCCCCCTGACTAAAACTCCATTTTCGTAAGTTAATGCTAAAGCAGCACCATCAATTTTTAACTCAGATACATATTCTATATCTCCGTCATTATACTGAGTTATTGAGTGTCTCCGCCACCGCTGATCCCAATTTTGCAATTCTTCAATATTAAACGCATTTTCCAGGCTGTACAGGGGGATATTATGACGGACTGAGGTAAAATGGGTAGCAGGTCTTTCACCGACGCGCTGAGTCGGACTATCAGCAGTAATTAATTCGGGATTGTTAGTTTCTAATTCTTGCAACTCTCGATACAGCCGATCATAAACCGTATCTTCCATAATTGGCGCATCTAGAACATAATAAGCGTAGCCTGCTTTTTGTAGCAAACATCGTAGTTCTTCTATACGTTTGGTTTCAGGTTGAGTTGACATCATGAGTTTCATAACAAAAAATAATAACAGTGGGACTTTAATTATAAGGAAAGTAGTAAGCAATCATGACTCAAACTTTTACATATCAACCCCCTATCATTATCGCTCATCGCGGCGCAAGTGGCTACCGTCCTGAACATACTTTAGCAAGTTATGAGTTAGCAATTGATTTAGGTGCTGATTATATTGAACCCGATTTAGTGATTACTAAAGATGGTATTTTGATTGCCCGTCATGAAAATGAAATATCAGAAACTACCGATATTGCTAATCATCCAGAATTTGCTCATTTAAAAACTACGAAAATTATTGATGATGAAATTAAAACTGGTTGGTTTACAGAAGACCTTACCATAGCAGAAATCAAAACTTTAACAGCACAAGAACGCATTCCCAAACTTCGTCCCCAAAATACAGCTTATAACGGAATATTTACTATTCCCACTTTTCAAGAAATCATTGATTTAGCAAAGCATAAAAATCAATTAATTGGCCGCAATGTTGGCATTTATCCAGAAACAAAACATCCCAGCTATTTTCAAGCTATTGGTTTACCATTAGAAGACACTTTATTATTGAATTTGCAGGGAATTAATTTACCGATATTTATTCAATCTTTTGAAGTTAGTAACTTGAAAGAATTATCTCAGAAAACTGATTTACCTTTAGTGCAATTAATTAATGATATTGGTAAACCTTATGATTTTGTGATTGATAATGATCCTCGGACTTATGCAGATTTATTAAGTCAAAAAAGGTTGAAAGAAATTGCGGAATATGCCCAAGCAATAGGTGTACATAAAAACTTATTGATTCCCAGAGATAATTATGGTAAATTATTATCACCGACCTCTTTAATTATAGATGCTCATGCAGCTAATTTACAAATTCACGCTTGGACTTTTAGAAATGAGGATTTTTTCTTACCTTTAGACTTGCAAGGAAATCCGCAAAAAGAATATGAAATATTTTTTAGTTTAGGTATAGATGGTGTATTTAGTGATTATCCAAATATAGCTTTAACTGTTAAACTAAATGAATAATTTATCATTCAATCGCTTAACTCAAGTTGCTAAACTTTTTTTCAAATTAGGCATTATTGGTTTTGGTGGACCAGTTGCCCATATTGCTATGATAGAAGATGAAGTAGTTAAACGTCGTCAATGGTTGACACAAGAACATTTTCTAGACTTATTAGGGGTAACTAACTTAATTCCTGGACCCAATTCCACAGAAATAGCTATTCATATAGGATACATTTATGCAGGGTGGTTAGGCTTAATTGTTGCGGGAGTTTGTTTTATTTTCCCTGCGGTTTTAATTACAGGTTTATTTGCTTATTTATATGTCAATTATGGGACTTTACCCCAAGTTTCACCTTTACTTTATGGAATTAAACCTGTTGTTTTAGCAATTATTATGAATGCTATTTGGGGTTTAGGGAAAAAAGCGGTAAAAACCCGACAATTACTGATAATTGCCATAGCAGTTGGCTTAATCACTTGGTTTGCTAAAGTTAATGAAGTTATGGCTTTATTGCTGGGAGGAATATTAGGAATGATTTGGTTACGCAGTGGTAATCAAATTAATTTAATGATAATTGGTTTAACTACAAGTACATTTTTGCAAACTACTGCAACTGTGAATACAGCTATAAATAATCATGTATCTGTACCTTTGTGGCAATTGGGTTTATTTTTTCTCAAAGTTGGTAGTGTGCTGTTTGGTGGTGGTTATTTATTAATAGCATTTTTACAAGGAGGATTAGTAGAAGAATTCGGTTGGTTAACACAACAACAATTATTAAGTAAGTTGGCGTTAAACAATCAACATATGTAACGAAATGTAAATTCGACAAATACCTTATAGATAGGTTATTTAAGGGTTTTTACGAAAAAAATGTATATTGATTTTATCGTGCCGACTTACTTAGATGCTATTGCTATTGGGCAATTTACTCCTGGTCCTGTACTTTCTACTGCGACATTTATTGGTTATATAATTGCTGGATTTCCGGGGGCAATTGTGGCAACTTTGGGAATTTTTCTCCCCTCATTTTTACTTGTTGCTGCTTTAAATCCTTTCATGAATCGTATTCGTAATTCATCTTGGACAAGACCTTTTTTAGATGCTGTCAATGTGAGTGCTGTAGCTTTAATGGTTTTAACTACAATTCAATTAGGAATGGCTACTTTAATATTACCAAAAACTCCTTATGTGGATTTTTTAGGTTTAGGAATTTCTATTATTTCGGCAATTTTAGCAATTCGCTACCGCATTAATGCTGCTTACTTGATTTTAGGAGGTGGTATTATTGGTTGGAGTGCGTTAATGTCCGGTTATCTTGATTAAGAAGATAAATTATCTGTTAGAATTTCCGCATTGCGATTACTTGCTTCTTTGCGTCATACTTGCAATTGTGCATTCGTCGGCTTTTTTGTACAACCTACCAGGTAAACTATCCCTATCCCCAAAGATACTAAAGCCCAGTTTTTCCAGATATTCAATACAACCACATTCAAAACTACTAGGAAAGTTTACAAAATGGCGTTAACTAAGTTAGAAATAACACCGTAATCCATTTTTGGACAATCATTCAACATTACTTCAAAAAAATATTGTTTGGAAACTAACAAACTTATGGTATTATCAGTAGAAAACAGCGGATACGAAGCGAAAACCCAAGAAATTGCTAAACAAGTTTTAGCTGCTAGTCAGGAAAATCGCTCATTTTTATCAGCTTTACGCGACCAAATGCGCTGGGATGATAAACTACTCGATTGGGCTATGAGTAATCCGGGTTTAAGAGTACAATTATTTCGGTTCATTGATACTTTGCCCGCAATACATAGTAAATCAGAAATCGCCTCCCATATGCAAGAATATTTGGGAGATGAATCGGTAGAACTACCCGCAGCTTTAAAAGCAATCTTAAATTTTGCTAACCCCGATTCTATGCCCGCACAGGTAGCAGCGACAACAGTGGGAACTGCTGTAGAAACTTTAGCACACAAGTATATTTCCGGCGAAAATATTAAGCAAGTCATCAAAACCGTTGAGAGACTGCGAAAAGAGAAAATGGCTTTCACCATTGATTTACTCGGTGAAGCGGTAATTACGGAAGTAGAAGCGCAATCTTATTTAGAAAGATACCTGGAATTGATGCAGCAATTGGTAGAAGCATCAAAAAATTGGGCGAAAATTCCCGCTATTGATGAAGCTGACGGCGAAAATATCCCGAAAGTTCAGGTTTCTGTCAAATTAACGGCGTTTTATTCCCAATTTGACCCTTTAGATGCTCAAGGTAGTGAAGCAAGAGTCAGCAATCATATTCGGACTTTACTCCGTCGCGCTCAAGAATTGGGCGCAGCAGTCCATTTTGATATGGAACAATATGCCTACAAGGATATTACTTTTACCATTCTCAAAAAACTGTTACTGGAAGAGGAATTTCGTCAACGCACAGATATTGGCATGACAATTCAAGCATATCTGCGTGATAGTGAACAAGACGCTAGAGATATCATTGCTTGGTTAAAACAACGCGGTTATCCTCTCAGTATTCGCTTGGTTAAAGGTGCGTATTGGGATCAGGAAACTATTAAAGCTGCTCAAAAGCATTGGCCACAACCAGTTTATAATGATAAAGTTGCCACCGATGCCAATTTTGAGACGATTACGCAACTATTACTCGAAAATCATGAGTATGTCTATTCTGCCATAGGAAGTCATAATGTGCGATCGCAATCTCGCGCCATAGCCATAGCGGAAAGTCTCAATGTTCCCCGTCGTCGCTTTGAAATGCAAGTTCTGTACGGCATGGGTGATAAAATAGCTAAAGCTTTGGTAGATAAGGGTTATCGCGTACGGGTTTATTGTCCCTACGGTGATTTGTTACCGGGAATGGCTTATTTAATTCGGCGGTTGTTGGAAAATACGGCGAATAGTTCGTTTTTACGGCAAAATTTAGAAAATCGTCCCGTTGAGGAGTTGTTAGCACCTCCAATTATAGATATGTTTCGCGCAAAGGCGCAAAGGAGCAAAGAAGAGAAGGAAGGTTTTGTTGGTGTTGCGGATACGGATTTTGCTCAAGGAGAAAAAAGGAAAAAATCAAGTTTGGCTTTTGAAAATGTGCGTCAGCAGTTGGGGAAGACTTATTTACCTTTGCTGAATGGGGAATATGTGAATACAACTACTTTTGTTGATTCTCTTAATCCTTCTAATTCTAGTCAAGTTGTTGGTAAGGTGGGTTTACTTAGTGTTGACCAAGCTGAGGAAGCTATGCAATTTGCAAAAGCGGCTTTTCCCGCTTGGAAGAAAACTCCAGTTAAGCAACGTGCGGATATTTTGCGTCAAGCTGGGAAGTTAATGGAGGAACGACGCGCTGAACTTTCCGCTTGGATAGTTTTGGAGGTGGGGAAACCTGTTAAGGAAGCTGACGGGGAAGTTTCGGAAGCTATTGATTTTTGTCTTTATTATGCTGAGGAAATGGAACGGTTGGATAAGGGTGTAATTTATGATGTGGTTGGGGAAACCAATCGTTATATTTACCAACCCAAAGGAATCGCTATTGTGATTTCTCCCTGGAATTTTCCTTTGGCTATTGCTTGCGGTATGACTGTCGCTGCTTTGGTTTCGGGAAATTGTACTTTACTCAAACCGGCGGAAACTTCTTCTGTTATTACTGCGAAGTTTACAGAAATATTAATTGAAGCCGGAATACCAAAGGGTGTTTTTCAATACGTTCCTGGTAAGGGTTCCCAAGTCGGCGCTTATTTGGTAAATCATCCTGATACTCATGTCATTGCTTTTACTGGTTCTCAAGAAGTAGGTTGTAGAATTTACGCAGAAGCCGCAATTCTCAAACCTGGTCAAAAGCATCTCAAGAAAGTGATTGCGGAAATGGGTGGCAAAAATGGCATCATTGTTGATGAAAGTGCTGATTTAGACCAGGCTGTTGTCGGCGTTGTCCAATCTGCTTTTGGTTATAGTGGTCAAAAGTGTTCTGCTTGTTCACGAGTGATTGTGCTTGAACCCATTTATGATGCTTTTGTGGAAAGGTTGGTAGAAGCCACAAAATCCTTGAATATTGGGGAGACGGAGTTACCCAGTACCCAAGTTGGTCCGGTAATTGATGCTATTTCGCGCGATCGCATTTTGGAGTATATTCAAAAAGGCAAACAAGAAGCAAAAGTCGCGTTAGAATTACCCGCACCCAGTCAAGGTTATTTTATCGGTCCGGTGATTTTTTCGGAAGTACCCGCAAATGGAGTCATAGCCCAACAGGAAATATTTGGACCTGTCTTAGCGGTAATTCGAGTTAAAGATTTTCAAGAAGCAATAGATGTTGCCAACGGCACAAATTACGCTTTAACTGGTGGTCTTTATTCTCGCACACCTTCCCACATTGAACAAGCGCAAGCAGAATTTGAAGTTGGGAATTTATACATTAATCGGAATATTACCGGGGCGTTAGTTTCCCGTCAACCATTTGGCGGGTTTAAACTTTCTGGAGTCGGTTCAAAAGCAGGAGGACCAGATTATTTGCTGCAATTCTTAGAACCACGCAATATCACAGAAAACATCCAACGTCAAGGTTTTGCCCCAATTGAGGGTGCTGAATAATTAGATGATATCACCAGATCCCCGACTTCTTTAAGAAGTCGGGGATCTTTAAATCCTGTCAGTTTCTCAACCCAAGTTACTGTTACTACTCAAGTTCATCCACATTTACCCCACAATCTCCTAATAACTCATCCAAACTATCTGGAAACGTCCTTCTTGTTACCATTTTAGTAAACACATCATAACAGTCATCCTTAGCACCTTCTTTACGCGGAAACCCTAACCATAAAATCACAATTGCTTTTAATTCTGGAGTATCAAACACGCGAAAAAATAGCCGATACCGTTCTGGTAAACCCATTTTTTTGACTCGACTATAGCGTTTTAATGCACCCGTTAAGACAAAATGACTAGCAAAAGGATCAGAAGTAATTTTGGTTTCAATTGCTATCGTAATTGCTGCAAAAAGTTTCACTGTTGCATGAGTTTTAAACTCTGCTTCTGGTAATTGTTCTCGCAAATTAGTAACGCGATTTGATAACGCTTGATATTGATTACCAAATAATTGAGGATGGAAATAAATTTCCCAATTATTACTAACAAATTTACTCATCTTCTAATTGCACACCTTCAATTAGTTGATGAGCATTTTTAGACATTTCTGTTGTATAAGGTTGTAATGTATTATTTTTCAATGCTTCTGTGGTGGCAAAATCAAGAAACAACTGCATTAATAGAGAGTCTTCTGCATCTTCATCATCCTGCAATTGAGGAACAATTCGCACAATTGCTGTATCGGGTGATAAAACCTCAATCCAACCATCTGCATTCGCAAATTGAGGATGTTCACGATAAAAATCAGCAGGAAGTCGAAACCCTGAACTGTTACCAATTTTGGTACTACGAATATTGTAGGAGTTACTCATTTGTGGTGTATGTACATGATGTAATTACATTATAACAATAATCTATAGGGATTTATCAATAGTTATTGACTATATAAGATTTGTAAAAAATGATATTATGCTATAGACAAAATTACACAAATAACCTCTTTATGGGATTTTTCAACAAGATTGCTGGCCTTTACAACCGAGTCATCCAATCCATGCAAGATGCACGTGATGTAGCTTTTAACTTACCTGCAAAAGTAGAAGAAAACTCACGGTTATTCAAAACAATTTTCAACACTAATTGGTCAGAGAGAACTATTGAAGAAATGGAAGAAGCTGTAGAAGAGGTCAAACAGCGTGTTATTCGTGACCTTATTCCTGCTGCTGGACAGTTAAATGTATATTATGGCGTTCCTGGTTTTATATACATACCATGTCAGATTACAGGAGCGTTGGCAATAGCACGTATTTATGACCCAAAATATGTAGTAACTCCTCAATGTATTCTGGATGTTGCAGCAGTAATGATTTTTGGACAGGCTGGGGAGTTAATCTGGTCACAATTGCTTCAAATTTTAGGGCCTATTTTAGCCCCACCCATAGTAGGAATAGCTGTGATTCCGTATATGCAAACTTTGACAAAGAACTTACTAAACAAAGTGCATAATTATTTTCGTCAAGAATTTTTAAATAAACAAAAGGTTAAGACTCAAAATAGCACACAAGCATCTCAAGCAGCAAATTCAAAACAAACTAATTCAGAACCTAAAGCAACTAATAATACTCAAAAATCTGAAGTAGTACAAGAGGCGAACAAGTTACTTGAGCGAATTAATCAAGGTGGAAAAGTTCTCTTTCCTGCTCAAGAATTAGTATTTCATGAATTGGTTCAAGAAGCTAATAATGAATCTGCTCTTACACTAGGAAGGACACATATTTTTCGTGGTGTAGCAGGTAGTGGAAAAACAGTTATTCTTGGTCAATTAGTACCACATTTAGCAGAAACATTTCGAGTTAGACATGGTTACTATCCATCTATATTAGTTTATCACCACAATAATTATATAAATAAACTTCTGGCTGATGAAATTCAATCTGCTGTAAATGCACCTATTAATATTGCACCTTTAGACAAATCATTTTATAAAAAGTATGTATGTATTCACAATCTTTCAACATTGAAAGATGAACTTTATGATCGAAAGATGATGAATAAAGGTCTTTCACTTCAGGGAATTAAGGAAAGTAATGAGCGGGCTAAAAAAATATTTGATTATCTTAACAATCATACAGGAATATTCGATATTATATTTGTTGATGAGGGACAAGATATTAGTCAGGAAGAATATAACTTAATTATCAATCTATGTCGTAGTGGTTCAAGGACTAACTCTAAAAGTATATACATTTTCTATGATGATCTTCAAAACATATTCGGAATCAAAGACCTTGTTTTAAAAAGAGTCAATAGCCAAAGACCGATTGAGCATTTTTTATCAAGTTGTGTCAGAACTTCTAAAAAATTAGTTGACTTTACTTTTAATACCTGTTTGGGAGATTCCATTGATGATACCAGTAGGGTTGAAATGGAGCGTTTAATGAGCCTTAATAAACTTAAAGAAAGATCCCTAATTACAGAAAAGTATATGGAAAATGGTCGGAATTGGATTAGTTGTAATTTCTGTGTTTTCCCTGGAGAAACAACACCAGAAGTGCGTCAGTTTAATTCTAATCAAGAATGCTGTAATGCTGTTGTTGAAGACCTCGATCAACTTTTTTCTGCTCAGGGTTTAGAGAATGTCCTGAAAGGAGGTGTATTAATCCAGTGTTTTAGCAAAAATATGGTACAAGAGATATCTAATGTATTGTATGCAAAGTTTGGTAATAGGGTAAACCGTCGTAGTGGAGAGGATATTAGCAGTCAAGAAAAACGCATGAAATTAGCAGTTGAGCCGCAAACCATCAATGTTGCATTGGTTTGGGATACTAAAGGATATGATGCTAATATTGTGTATGTTATTAATCCAGATGGAGGAGATCAAAACCCTATAAAAAAACGTTCCCTGTTTTATGTAGCTGCTACCCGCGCAAAGCAATTTTTAGCTGTTTATAGTTCCATACCTGAAAAAAATTCTCCTATAATGCAAGATGCACTTAGAGCAGTGCAGAATCTTGAGCGACAACTTATATAGGTTTTTATTCTCCTTAATGATGACTCCTAAAACATCTCTTGCTAATTCAATACTAGATATAAATCAAATTATTCAACCAATTATCGGCGAAATTTGCCATCAAATTACATTTAGTTATGGGGATGAATTACGGTTACATTTTGGTAAAATGACTGCCTATAATCATCCTAAATTAGCACATTTATGCAAAGGAAGCTGGCGACTTAACACTAGGGCTACACCTTGGTATTTAATGATAGGAGATAATCTTTTCAGTTATTCATCTCTGTACGCAAATTATGAAAACGCTGCCGAACTTGCTAAAATACCGTTACAGTATTTGGAAAATAAAAAACTGACTAATTTTGTCATTCCTGCTAATAGTAATGATATGAAACTCACTTTATCATTTGAGGATCATTACGAACTAATTTTAGAACCAGATTTAGAAGATGATTCTGGGCTTGCTTATTGGGAATTAATGATGCCAAATGAGCAAATTTTAACCGTTAGTCCGGGAATGTTTTGGGAATGTAAATCAATTCATGAACGTTATTAGTCTAGACATCCTAATTCTGACAATACAGCGGTTTCCGCTCTTATGAGGTACAAAGTTGAATCATGAAACTCTTGTAGTGCGGGCATCTTGCCCGCTAGATATGTACCTCATAACACCGGGAAGTGCTGTATCAACATCATGTCAATCCTTAAATCCTGGATATCCTGATTCTGACTATCCATTTTAATATATCCCCGACTTATTGAAGAAGTCGGGGATATGAAACTAATTATCTATTTTTAGGACACTCTGGTAAGCTTTTATCAGCGTAATTACAATCAAAATGAATTAACGCTTTTCTACTAGATTCAAAGACTCCAAATCTATAGTATCGCTTAAACTTTCAGCATAATGCAAGTGCGTATTTTTTTTTCCATGTAAACGCGATTTATAACCGCCGGTCTAATTGTATATCACAACTTATAGCTGTTATTAGCGGTGTATATATACCTGAATAAATTCCCGTCAAAAAAAGAGTAAAAATAAAGAAATTGTTATTCAGATAACCAATGCAGCTTATCAGTGCAACCATTCCCTTATTGGCCACAGCCACAGCCACCGCAGACAGTTCCATGGTATTAGCCGCTGTCCTCTTAAGCTTAGTCGTAATTTACTTTGCCAGCAAAGTTGGTGGAGAATTATGCAACAAAATCGGCTTACCAGCAGTTTTAGGTGAACTTCTCGGTGGTGTAATTATCGGTGTTTCCGTACTCCATTTGTTAGTCTTCCCAGAAGGTGGTACAGACGCTTCTAATTCCTTAATCATGACCTTCTTGCAACTCACCGCTGGATTAACCCCAGAAGCCACACCACAGGTATTTGCAGCGCAGTCTGAGGTGGTTTCAGTTTTATCAGAATTGGGTGTAATTATCCTCCTGTTTGAAATTGGCTTAGAATCCAACCTCAAAGACCTCATGGCTGTTGGTGTTCAAGCCTTCGTAGTGGCCACAGTGGGGGTAATAGTCCCCTTTGCAGCAGGTACAGTGGGATTAATGACCATATTTGGGATTAGTGCCATTCCCGCGATTTTTGCAGGTGCAGCTTTGACAGCAACCAGTATTGGTATCACCTCCAAAGTTCTTTCCGAATTAGGACGCTTGAATTCTAAAGAAGGGCAAATTATTCTCGGTGCAGCCGTTATTGATGATGTTTTGGGAATTATCGTTCTCGCGGTAGTTGCCAGTTTAGCCAAAGATGGTGTAGTTGATGTGGGTAACGTCATTTATCTGATTATTAGTGCCAGTGCTTTTCTCATTGGGGCGATAGTTTTTGGTAATGTCTTTAATAAATCATTTGTAGCGATCGCAGATCAACTCAAAACCAGAGGTGAATTAGTCATCCCTGCCTTCATTTTTGCCATAATCATGGCTTACCTCGCCTCAGTCATCCATTTAGAAGCCATTCTTGGGGCTTTTGCCGCCGGGTTAGTTCTCGAAGAAACCGACAAACGCAAAGAACTCCAAAAGCAAGTTATCCCCATTGCTGATATGCTAGTTCCAGTTTTCTTCGTCACAGTCGGGGCAAAAACCGATTTGGGAGTCTTAAACCCAGCCATTCCTACCAATCAGGAAGCCTTAATCATGGCAACTTTCCTGATCACAGTCGCCATCATTGGTAAAGTAGTGACAGGCTTAACAGTATTTGGTCAACCCGGCATTAACCGCTTGGCCATTGGTGTGGGGATGATTCCCAGAGGTGAAGTTGGCTTAGTATTTGCTGGTGTCGGTGCAGCTAGTGGTGTCCTCTCAAAACCATTAGGAGCAGCAATTATTATGATGGTTATTATTACCACATTCATCGCTCCTCCCCTGTTGAGATTTGTATTTCCAGAATCAAATACCGCCACAAATTTAGACAGCAACTCTGGCAAAACATTAGCAGTAGAAATACCACAATCTCTCGTAACTACAAAAGATGATTAGTAATTTGAATTTCACCTCAAATTCTGCTGTAGATATCACAGAAGATAGTTGAAAATTTTCTCTGCTGTAGTTTTTACATTTACTATATCAGGAGGTTGGAAGAAACTTCTCTCATCCAATCTCCGTCTCCTGTAATCTGGAAACCCTCTAATTTTAAAAATGGTTATTATTTCTACCTTTAATTAAATTTACTTTTTGGTTTTCTTTTGGTTTTATAAAACTTTCCTTTCCCCCCATTTTAGTAGCCTTGATAATGTTTTGTATTCCTATTTTTTTTCAGGACAGTTTTTACAGTTTGAAGATGTTTTTAGTAATTATGGAGGATAACCCGCCAATCTATGTCATTAATTGACAGTGGTGGGTGTTTTTTGTATGTGTCCATATCATTATTAATTATTTAATTTAGCTAAGGAGAAAAAGCCGTGAAACTACAATGGTTACTACCTGCTACCTTTGGTACTGTACTCATGCTATCGTCGCCAACTTTAGCCGCAAAATTGGAATCTTGGCGATTTGATCGAAATCAAAATCTCTTAGAAATTAATACAAATAGTGCTGTAAAACCAGAAGCACAATTAGTTTTTACCCCCACTCGGTTAGTAATTGATTTACCGGGTGTGAAATTCGGACGTTCCCAGTTAACTCAACAAATAGGTGGAGGAATTCGGGAAATTCGCATTGGTCAATTTGATGAACAAACAACCAGGATAGTTTTAGAATTAAGTCCTGGTTATACCCTAGATCCAAAACAAGTGAAATTTGTTGGTAAAAGTGCTAATCGCTGGACAGTACAACTACCAAAATTAGAATCTGATTCCAACTCATCTGCCACCAATAATAACACTAACAATAATAATAATAATTACAATTTAGTCGGCATAGACTCCCAGGCAAAACCTGAATTTTCACCCATTTCTAAAACTGCTAACAGCAGGAGGGGAACAACTCAAATTGAGAGTTTCCAAATTACTGGTGATGGGTTTTTTATGCGGACAAATGGCGGTAATCCTCAAACTAGAATCATCAGAAGTCGAGATCAAACTACGGTATTTATTGACATTCTTGATGCAACTTTATCAGCAAATTTAACACAAGGAAATTTAGCCGTTAATAAACACGGTGTGGACAGCATTGGATTTACTCAATTGCAAACAACCCCAACATCTGTCCGCATGACCTTAAAAATCGCCACAAATAGCCCTGATTGGCGAGTAACCGCTAGTAGCAGCGGTTTAATTATCCTTCCCACCAGGGGAATGGTTAATGCCCCTGAAACTGATAATTTTCCCCCCACCAGAAACAATAACGACTCAATTGCGACAATTGAATCTATAGAACTTGCGGACAATGGCACACAATTATTAATTAAAGCCGACCAAGTTATATCCGCTACTACAGGTTGGGATAAAAGTTCTGGTTTGTTCCGGATCACCATTCCTAATGCTAAATTAGCCAATGAAGTCAAAGGCCCTACTTTTGATGCTAATAGTCCTATTATCAAACTTCGTCTGCAACCGCAACCGCCAAATACTGTAGTTATCTTGATTCAACCTGCATCAGGTGTTACACTAGGTGTACTCAATCAAGCAGGAGACAAATTCCTGGCTCTAAAACTGCAACAATATCGTCAGATTAGACCACCCATGAATTTACCTCCCCTATTACCACCCAAACAACAACTACCTGACCTTAAACCCAGACAACCACAAATTACCCCAAGGCGCGACCTTCGTAAAGGCAAAATAGTAGTGATAATTGACCCCGGACATGGTGGTAAAGACTCAGGGGCAATTGGTATCGGTGGAGTGCTGGAAAAGGATGTTATTTTACCAATTGGGAAAAGGATTGCCGAAATTTTGGAACGAAATGGTATCCAAGTAATTATGACTAGAGATTCTGACTACTTTGTGACTTTACCGGGACGAGTGACTATGGCAGAACGGGCTAATGCTGATGTATTTGTCAGTATCCACGCTAATTCAGCAGGTGCAAATCGTCCAGAAGTGAGTGGTTTAGAAACCTATTATTACGACAGTGGTTTAACACTGGCTCGCGTTGTCCATAAGAAAATTCTGCAAAGTCTCAATGTCAGAGACAGAAACGTGCGGAAAGCTCGGTTTTATGTTCTCCGTAAAAACTCTATGCCCGCAATTTTAGTAGAAACAGGTTACTTGACCGGTAGAGACGATGTTGCCAAACTGAGAACTTCAGCTTATCAAAATCAAATGGCCGATGCGATCGCCCAAGGCATACTTCAGTATTTAAAATCCAGATGAAAAGTAACTTTTATCACCTGTCATCTGATTCATCACCAACCCTAGAAAAATAAATTTGCTGACCAAATGGCAACAGTAAACCAATTATATGCTATAATTCTACGCCATTAGCCGTGTCTTACTACCAACACCAAAATCTTTTACTTGCACAAAGTTAAATTGGCAGCGGTGATGGTCTGAAGATTAGCCCATAAGTCGAGATATTGACAAATCCCATCAACAGGAATCAGGAGAAAGGATTGTGAAACTACATTGGTTAATACCTAGCACTTTTGGAACGGTCTTCATGCTATCTTCGCCCGCTTTTGCCGCGAAATTAGAATCTTGGCGGTTTGATACCAATCAAAATCACTTAGAAATTAACACATCTAGCGCTGTCCAACCCCAAGCCCAACTTATTTTTAACCCCACCCGTTTGGTAATTGACTTACCAGGAACCGAACTTGGTCGTCCGTCCGTAACCCAACAGATTGGTGGCAAAATTCGCACTATTCGTATCGGTCAATTTGATGACCAGACAACACGCTTAGTTATCGAACTAGCCCCTGGTTACACCTTCAACCCCAAGCAAGTCAAATTTATTCCCACCAATGGCAAACGCTGGATAGTAGAATTACCACAGCCAGAAGTTGCTTCTGGGCAAACTGGAGAACCATCACTACCCCCAACATCAGATCAATCATCTGAACCAACACTAGACCCCAGAAGTATTTACAACGTAGTTACAGCAAATCGGATTACCCCATCTAATCGAGAAATCCCCCCAGGGGTAGTGCAAATTGATCAATTCCGAGTTACAGGGGATGGGTTTTTTATTAGTACCAGTGGTGGAAGTCCTCAACTGCAAGTTAATCGCAGTCAAGACAATCGCTCTGTTAATATTGATATCATTGGCGCAGCCTTATCACAAAATATGGGACAACGGGATCTAGTGATTAATCGCTATGGAGTCCGTCGTATCCAATTTAGCCAATCATCCAGTAATCCATCTACTGTTCGCATGACCTTGCAGTTAGATAGCAATAGTCGCAATTGGCAAGCCCTACTTAGTGGTAACAGCGGTTTTGTCGTCATCCCAGATCGTTTGGCCAAATTACCTGATAATAACCAATCCTCCGCACCATCACTGAGTGACTCCCCCGCAATTATTCAATCTGTAGAAATCGGTGGTAATGGCACACAATTACTAATTCGGGCAGATCAAGCCATATCTGCTACCACTGGTTGGGATAGAAGTTCCGGTCTATTTCGCATCACCATTCCCAATGCTAAGTTAGCTAATCAGGTCAAAGGTCCGGTTTTTAGTAGTAATAGCCCTATTCTGAAAGTCCGTCTCCAACCCCAATCTGACAATACTGTAGTTGTTCTTGTTCAACCTGCATCTGGTGTTAGCTTTGGGGTACTTAATCAAGTCCCATCTCAATTATTAGCACTACAATTACAAACTAACCTCCGCTCTCAACGCCCTTTAATTACACCACCTATCCCTTCTATCCCACGACTAGATCCTCCAAGTTTTAGCACAGACCCACCGCAAACAAGACCCCAGCCCCGTCTACCAGTTCCTAATGGCAAAGTTTTAGTAGTTATTGATCCTGGACATGGCGGTAAAGATTCTGGCGCTCCTGGACTGGGTGGGTTGCTAGAAAAGGATGTCGTTCTACCTATTAGTACAAAACTGGCGAGAATTTTAGAACAAAACGGTATCCAAGTTGTCCTCACGCGAGATGCTGACTTTTTTGTGGAACTGCAAGGACGAGTGGATATAGCCAAGCGGGTTAATGCTACTTTATTTGTCAGCATTCACGCCAATTCTGTGGATAATCGGTCTGATGTTAATGGTTTAGAAGTCTATTATTACGACAGTGGTTATGCTTTAGCAGAAACTGTTCGGCAAACTATTCTCCAAAATATTAGTACCCTGAATAATCGAGGCACTCGGAAAGCTAGATTTTATGTGCTGAGAAAAAATACTATGCCTGCTATTTTAGTAGAAACAGGTTATATGACCGGTCGAGAAGATAATCCCCGTTTAGGATCACCAGAGTACCAAAGTCGTATGGCTGAGGGCATAGCTAGTGGTATTCTGAATTATTTAAAACAAAGATAATGATCGTCTGTTGTTCGTTGTCAGTTGTTCGTTGTTTTTTCTTTACCACTAACCACTGTACGGGCGAAGCATTTGGAGAACTATTTTTGGCAATGACCGATAATTTATCTTCCAAATGCTTCGCCCCTACTGACCACTAACCACAATCCAAATTAATACTTGCTGTGTATTCATCTTCTATTTTTGATAGTCATTTTGATACTTTCTCCCCTCAAGAACCTCAACGCGCTCCGATTGGGGTATTTGACAGTGGTATCGGTGGGTTAACCGTACTGCGACAAATTTATCAACAACTCCCCAACGAATCAATTATTTATGTGGGGGACACAGCCCGCCTTCCCTATGGTATTCGTTCCCAACCAGAAATTCTGCAATTTGTCCGAGAAATCCTCCATTGGATGCAGGAGCAACGGGTGAAAATGGCAATTATGGCTTGTAACACCAGTTCGGCTCTGGCATTAGATATAGTCCGTCAAGAATTTAATTTCCCCATTTTAGGAGTGATTCTACCAGGGGCAAAGGCAGCAGTCCAACAAGGACAGCGCATTGGTGTCATTGCTACTCCAGCTACGGCTCAAAGCAATGCCTACCGTCAGGCTATTTTAGAAATTCAACCCCATGTCCAAGTTTGGCAAGTCAGTTGTCCCGAATTTGTGCCACTAATTGAACAAAATCGCATTCATGATCCTTATACTACTGAAATCGCTAAAACTTATCTAGAACCTTTGCTGAAGCAGGAAATAGATACTTTAGTTTATGGTTGTACCCATTATCCCCATTTGTCACCAGTTTTGCGATCGCTCCTCCCTACCCAAGTCAAACTAATTGATCCAGCAGTTCATGTAGTAGCTGCTTGCTCTCAAGAATTAGATATACTAGGAATTAAGAATATTCATCCACCAATGCCCACCCGCTTCGCTGTCAGCGGTTGTCCTCAGCAATTTACCCAGTCTGCTTTGCAGTGGTTAGGCTATACCCCAATGGTAGAACAAGTCTGTTTTGCTGATGCTGTCGTATAATAAGGGGAGAAAGAAGAAAATTTCTCCCTCTCCCCTCTCAGTGACTATTCATAGCTTCAGTCACATTTGTCGTTAATCCTCTTTGCTGCTTGTACTTATCTTGGACAGCATCAGAATCGCTTTGAGAAAGACCTTTTTTGCCCGTTCGCTTGGCTAATGCTAATAATAAATACACACTAAATAAGTATCCAGCAGCTAAAATAAATATCATCATGGGCATATTTCCGTAAATCATTGTTCCCCCATCTTTAATTACTAAGGAAGGTAAAATTGCACACAAAACTAGCGAAACTTTAGTTAATCCAAGCACACCCTTGATAACTGTAGTTAGCTATACTAAACTTTCCAGTAGAAAATACATTTTCTCTGGTCCATTAATTTATTTTCTTTAATATCAACTTTCCCAGGCCATACATCCGACAGCAGTAAAGTTGCTAAATAGCAAAACTTAACTGCGCTCATCAGCAGTCTACCTAGCCTGTGTTATTGACTTCACGCCCATTTAAATAGATATACGCCAATACCCAACGTGCGCTGAATACGTTGAGTTACTTCCATAACTGGAAAAGCATAATTCAACTCAAAAGGCATGATTATCGCCGAGAATCTAGGAATTATTCCCATTTTTTCTTTGGCGACAAGTTATTTTAGACCCACAACACTAGTGCGTAAAATCACTCAATAATGGTTTTACTTAGGAAGTGAATAAGCTGAAAAATTTAATATCTCTAGGTATTAGCCTAACACAGCCAGCCTGAATTTGAAGCTAATTTTTTCACTAAATTTAAAAAATTTTCGTTGCTGACAGCGAATTTGCGGTTGTTGGTAATGCGCGTTATTTTATTAACATTTTACCTTTGATAACTACGTAGAATTGGGGTGACAAGAAATGAAGCGACATTAAAAGAGCATTTATGATAACATATTTTTAATTCAAGCTCCGAATAACTTAATAGGTATTAAAAATCAGATTCCCAGAGGAAAACTTTGCGCTGACACTGGGTTATCTTAAAATTAAAGAATATGTAAACTTTCGTAACCTAAGCCAGAGTCCGCCTATCCATGACCCCAGCCACCTCCCTGTTTACCCCTGTGGAAGCAGACCTGCAAATACTAGCAGATAACCTTAAACAGCTAGTTGGAAATCGCCACCCCATTCTCTATGCCGCAGCCGAACACTTATTCGGTGCTGGGGGTAAGCGAATCAGACCTGCGATAGTGCTGCTGATATCGCGGGCAACCATGCTACAAGAAGATATTACACCGCGTCACCGACGACTGGCAGAAATTACAGAAATGATCCACACAGCCAGCTTAGTCCATGATGATGTAGTAGATGAGTCAGATGTCCGCCGTGGTGTACCGACAGTACATAGTTTGTTTGGTAATCGCATTGCTGTACTTGCCGGGGATTTCCTCTTTGCTCAATCCTCTTGGTATTTAGCAAATCTCAATAATTTGGATGTTGTTAAACTGCTTTCGGAAGTAATTATGGATTTAGCCGCTGGAGAAATCCAACAAGGGTTAAATCGTTTTGATGCTGATCTTTCTACAGAAACCTACCTGCAAAAGAGTTATTACAAAACAGCCTCATTAATTGCCAACAGTTCTAAAGCCGCTGGCTTAATTAGTGAAACATCCCTAGAAACTGCCGAACACTTGTACAGTTACGGTCGCCATTTAGGTCTTTCCTTCCAAATAGTAGATGATATTCTTGATTTCACCAGTTCCACAGACACCCTGGGTAAACCAGCGGGTTCTGACCTCAAAAGTGGCAACCTGACAGCACCAGCTTTATTTGCCTTGGAAGAAAAACCTGACTTGGCAGCCTTGATTAACCGAGAGTTTGCCCAAGAAGGGGATTTAGAAAAGGCATTGGCACTAATTCATGATAGTCGAGGTATCCAGCGAGCTAGAGAGTTAGCTGCTCACCATGGCAAATTAGCCACCGAGCATATTGGTATTTTAGAACCATCAGCATCCCGCGAAGCCCTGATGAATTTGACCGACTATGTCCTAAGTCGGCTCTACTAAGCAAAATTTAGGGCGATTTAAGGTTTGGGATTGAGGAGATTTAATATCCAAAATCCCAAATTTAGTTATGGATTCTTCCTCCTTCTAATTCTTCCTCCTGACTCCTGACTCCTGACTCCTGACTCCTAGTTATGCAATATTGGGAGGAATTATTTTTTTGCCTTTAAATTCCTGTAATCGTTGCTGAATCAGCCTTTCTAGTTGAGAACGCCGCACTTCTACAGTATTTGTTATATTTCCTGGTGTTTCGATAAAAACTATGCTGTGTACTGGTTTCAGGGCTACCAATTGGAATAAAATTTGAGTAACATCCATGAGGGTTGGCAGCAAGTGAGGGTCACGCCCATCATCTGAGATTAGGGAAACATCTTGTATGGTAGGGAAAGCGTAAATAACTTGCTTTTCTATTCCTGGATTTGCGCGATTGCTCAATGTAGTTAAAACCCAATCCTGCTCAGAATTTTGGAGAATAAAGTATTGGTAGTGGTTTAACTTTTGGGCAATAGCGATTAATACAGGAGCGATTGATACCATAATCTGTGGTGTCACGCCATCCTGGGGTGCATTGTCTATCAGCAATTGAATTTGTGCTTCTAAATCCATCATGAGTTGTAAATGACTTTTGGATAATGGCTAAAACATGAGCGCAAAATATCCCACAAAATGGGGGTTCACAAGTTCAATCTTCTTACGCCACATATCCTCACTGTAGATTGGTTTGCGTTTGACTTGTACACAAAAACCATGCAGCTATTATCTAAGGTCTGACAAGTCGTGTCCAAAGTATGTTAGGGTCTTTTTGAGAACTGGGACTATGAATTCAACAGCAATCGCAACTAATCAGGGGAAAATTTCTATCAGCGTGGAGGTCATCTTTCAATTCCTATTTAAGGAACTTCAACAGTCAACTAAGGCTTCGGAGCAAAATTGTCACGATGTATCTGTGAGAATTACTAACGAAGTTTTGCGGATTTGTAATGAAAGTAAACGCATTCAAACTTCCGGATCTGTAGAAAGTTCAGCCATGAGCCTAGCTAAACATCGGTTACAACAGTGTATCCGATACTATCAGTTAGGTTCAAGTCGTGGCAGGGTAGAATTACATAGCACATTGAGTGCCATTGTTTACCGTTATATTAATCCCCCTCACAAGCAATTAAGCTATCAAGGGCGGTTGACGATTATTGAAGATTTTCTCCAGAGTTTTTATCTGGAGGCTTTAAATGCTTTTAGAAGGGAGAACCAATTAGGTCTTACCTATCGTCCCCATACTCTCTTGGAATTGGGAGAATACATGGCATTTACCGAACGATATGGTAAACGGCGGATTCCCCTCCCCGGTAGGCAGCAACAGTTAATTATTCTGCGAGCGCAAACTTTTTCTAAACAGCAGCCTTTAGAAACAAGTGTAGATATAGAACAGGCATCATCTGGTGGGGGTGGTGAGTCTGACGGTTCTTGGGAAGAGCCAGCTATCCACCAATTGCGCTCGGCTATGGCAATGCAGCCCGAACCAGAAGAAGATACCCTGCGCTCGGTTGTGATTACTGAATTAATAGACTATTTAGCAGAAAAAGAACAATCTGACTGTGCTGATTACTTTGCTCTTCGTCTTCAGGATTTATCAGCACCAGAAATTGAGTCAATTTTGGGTTTAACATCTCGGCAGCGTGATTACTTGCAGCAACGGTTTAAATATCATTTAATTCGGTTTGCTCTTTTACATCGCTGGGAATTGGTACATGAGTGGTTAGAAGTTTCTTTACCAACTAATTTGGGTTTAACTCCAATTCAATGGGAAACTTATACAGCCCAGTTAGATAATAAAGAAAAGTCCATCTTAGATTTGAAGCAAGAAGGAAAACCTGATGAGGAAATATCTAAGACTGTAGGCTTGTCAATGGCACAATTACAGAAACGTTGGTTTAAGATTTTGGAACAGGCTTGGGAAATTCGGAATTCCTTAGTGTCCGGATCTAGTGCATCTACCCATGAATGGTGACTTGTGAATCTTCACAAAATCATCAACTTGCTTGGGTATTGAAAAATTACAGATTCAGCACCTACTTGTACAGCTTGTTATAATGTGAGGAAATTGACGGGGTAGACATTCATTTCCAGATGGTAGCCAAATGATTGGTGAACTCAGATTGACAAGAAAAGCCCCAAACCTTTCAATTGGGAGAAATTCCTACTGTGCAAGAACGTTTTCAAGCTATTCTTAAGCGTCGTTTACAAGACCAAGTAGAAAAAAATCCGCCGTTGTTCCCCTGGGAAACACAATCAGTGGAGTATCCTGACTGTGTAGAAGAACAATATCTGGGATTAGTTCCTGTTTGGGGGTGGACGGTCCACCAATCTAAGTTAAATTTACCGATTCCTTTGCCCGAAAAAGTTTTTTGGCAATTGTTGGCCAAATGTCAGGTTTTATTGACATCTCCCCTACCTCTGGGAGCTAAATTAGTTCAGGTGGTAGAAAGTATGTTTCCCACCGATACTCAAGTCATCAATGATTTGGCTGGGTTAGTGTTGAGAAGCTCTTATCGTTCTGCTGATACTTTGACAGCTACGGCTGATGTTGAGAGCGATTATTTTGATTTATTACCACGTCAACAAATGGCATTGTCGTTAATGGCAGCCAAGCAACTGTTAGAAAATCTAACTTTGCCGATTTCATTTAATCAGCCACTGCTAGAAAGACAATGGCTCACTACGGTGGGGACTTTGAGTATTCGAGTAGAATTACGGAATTTAGGTAAATTTACGAGGTTGACGGTTCAGGGTGAATTACCTACATTGGGGATTTTACAACTCCAGGGTAATCCTACTCAAGAATTTGTGAGGTCTGAGACTTCAGAAATACCGATGATAGAGTTACAAATTGATAGAAATCAGCCAACTTATACTTTGGCAGTGGAGTTTCCCGAATTGGATCAACAGCCTTTATTGTTGGCTATTCAGGTGAAAATCTAAGGCAAATGCCATATCTAGGAATTAGATGGGAGCAATGGCAACTGATGTATAATAATCTTGATTAATTTTCTGGCTTTAAAACTTAATTCTCTTGGAAATCAACAATATTAATTAAAGGTGTATCTAGAACCCTAGCTATGAGCAGGATACTTGTACTCTTAGGGAGTATACGGCTAGGATAAGGGGGTGAAGACAAGATGATAGTTTTCATACCTAGCATTGTGTCCGCAGCGTCTACATCATAGCTTTGGTTGTTTGAAAATGTTTAATTTATCCAGGATGAATCGGTTTTGGCGTTTACCGGTAGGTAATCAGTGGCAACAAACTAGAGGAAAATCTCCAACAAGGGAAGTGGAAGATTCAATTCCTTTACGAGTGCTGGTGATGGCTTTGGTAATTTTGGGGATTGTGGCCACGGATATTGCTGGTGAAACTCAATTTAGTCTGTGGACAGTACCATTAACTATGGTAGGAACGGGGTGGAGTTACTACCGTCGCCGTAGTTCTAATATTCCTGTGCAGTTCTGTATTGCGATAGGAATGTTATTGGCTTTGGGGGCTTTTTTTGGGCGGTTTATTGGTAATTGGAATGATACTCGGCTAAGTTTGGCGGAGTTATTGATTCAATTGCAGGTATTACATAGTTTTGATACGCCCCGACGCAAAGATTTGGGCTATTCGATTGTGATTGGGTTGATATTGCTGGGTGTGGCGGCGACGTTGAGTCAAACTATGACGTTTGCACCTGTGTTACTATTATTTTTAGGAATATCTCTCCCCACTTTAGTGCTTGATTACCGTTCTCGTCTAGGGTTCAAGCAATCTACTTCGGAAAAATCTGCCAAAAAGAATAATTCTAGTTTCAATTTTAAATTTCTAATTTTAAATTTTTTGTTGATTGTGGCTTTAGGACTGGGGATTTTTGCAATTTTACCCAGAGTTCCTGGTTATCAGATTCAGTCTTTTCCTGTGAGTGCGCCCCTGAAAATTCCCGAAAATTTCACGGGGCGGAGTATTATTAACCCCGGTTATGTCCGTGAAGGCAAGGGTAATGGTCAAGGTAATGGCAATTATAGTGATAGTGGCTCAGGAAAAGCTGGTGAACCAGGAAAAATAAACAGTAATTTTTATTACGGTTTCAATAGCGAGATTAACCAAAACCTGCGGGGGGAAATGAAACCCAAGGTGGTGATGCGTGTGCGATCGCAAGCAGCAGGTTTTTGGCGCGTCCTGGCTTTTGACAATTATACGGGTAAGGGTTGGAAGATTTCCCGTAATGATCAAGTTACTACCCTCAGACAATCATCCTGGACTTCCCGCATTTCTATTGATTTTCCACCCTTGGCTACTCTCACCAAAGAGGTAGTGCAAACCTATAATTTGGTGACAGAGTTGCCTAATCTGGTTCCGGCAATGTCCTATCCCAAAGCTTTGTACTTTCCCACACCAATGATAGCGGTTGATCAAGAAGATGGTTTACGTGCGCCAGTACAGTTATCAGAAGGGCTAACATATACCGTAGTTTCAGATGTTCCTTACCGCGATCGCTCTTTATTAGGTAAAGCATCAACTAAATATCCAGCCAATATTAAAAACTATTACCTGCAAATCCCGCCAAAAATTGCCGATAAAGTCCGCAAACGAACTGAAGAAATACTGGCTAGTTATGATCAACAAAGGGTTTCCCGTTCTCCAGGGACGAAAAGCCTAGATTCAGCTTATGAAAAAGCTCTTTACTTAGCCCAGTATGTTAAACAAAATTACACCCTACCGACAAATCCTTTAGATTTGCCTTATTTGAATGAAAAGGATGACTTGGTAGAAACCTTTTTATTCAAAAATAAAGGTGGTTATCCCGACCATTTTTCCACTGTATTAACGGTGATGCTGCGTTCTGTAGGTATTCCATCACGGCTAGTGGCGGGATTTGCCCCAGGAGAGTTTAATCCGTTTACAGGAATGTATGTTGTCCGCAATACTGATGCCTATGCGATGACGGAAGTTTATTTTCCTAAGTATGGCTGGTTTACCTTTGATCCAATTCCTGGACATCCTTTAATTCCCCCTTCGATAGAAGAAGATCAGACTTTTAGTGTGCTGCGGCAATTTTGGAATTGGGTGGCTGGTTGGCTACCTTCACCAATTACAGCTATTTTAAATACTGTATTTGGGACGATATTTAGCTGGTTATTCCCAGGAATAGCTTGGTTTTTGGCTTTATTTACTAAAGGTTGGTTGGGGGTATTAACTGGTTTAATTGTGGGGACAATCGCAGCCTTTTTAGGTTGGCTGGGTTGGGGACAATGGCGTAAGTGGCTAAATATCCGGTGGTTAAAGAAATTACCGCCAATGGAAAGACTTTACCAGCAAATGCTGCAATGGACTGCTAACAAGGGTTTAGGTAAGCATCCCAGTCAAACACCTCTAGAATATGCCCAGTTTTCATACCAACACCATTCTCCAGAAATAGCGGAGGTGATAGATGAAATCTGTCATGCTTATGTGAGTTGGCGTTATGGTGGACATACTCCCAACTGGCAGCAGTTACAACAAAGATGGCAAGCATTGAAGAAAGTTGATAAAAATCGCGTTTCTTGATCATTCGGCGCATTTACAGCACTTTCCGGTGTTATGAGGTACTTATGTAGCGGGCAAGACTTGTACTGAGCTTGTCGATAGCGCAGCGTGGCGTTAGCCATAGTATGCCCGCACTACAAGAGTTTCATAATTCAAGTTTGTACCTCATTAGAGCGAAATCTGCCGGATAAATGCCCATTTCCAGCTTGAAAAAGCTCATCTTGCCTATATTATTTTCAATTCACAAGAAACATTTACTAGCTTAGATGGATATAATCTTGCATATATCATAGGGGGTATTTTTAGGAGATTTGGCCGATAACACAGCTAAAAAAAGCATAAGTTATGAAAAAACTCAGATTAACGGGGGTTAAATCGTTGTAACTCCCATTCTTTAGCGATAACATGGAAATAAGTTTGCTACAAGCTTTTCATTTCTCGTTTAGCTGAAATTTTTTTTATGGAAATTCAATTAATCAATATCGGGTTTGGTAATATCGTCTCTGCCAACAGAGTCGTTGCCATCGTTAGTCCAGAATCTGCTCCCATTAAACGCATTATCACCGATGCTAGGGATAGAGGTCAACTGGTTGATGCTACCTATGGACGACGGACTAGGGCAGTGATTATTACTGATTCTAGTCATGTTATTCTCTCTGCGATTCAACCAGAAACCGTAGCCAATCGGTTTGTGATTTCTCGTGATCATCATGTTGTAGATAATTAATCATTGGCATAATTATCAACCCAACTCTATTTGTACCATATCGGCTGTACTATGTGAATTAGACTGGTTTTCTGTCACCAGTGCTACAAATTCTTTAGTCTTGATGCTATTTTGAAGAGTGAGGATAAGAAATACTGCCGCAGAGGCTGATACCGTAGGTATTTAACCATCTCAAATCCTAAATTCAAAATAGTATTAGTTATTTTAGTCGCTAAAACAAGACTAAGGAATCATTTGTATTTATTAATTCACTTTTTTCACGGATAATGCAAGTTTTACCTACCCATAATGGTGCAAATACGAAAGAATGTCCGCCTCTGGGCAAACTAATTGTTTTAACCGGTCCGAGTGGAGTCGGCAAAGGTACGTTAATGAATGAAATTCTCCGGCGTTATCCAGAATTGCATTATTCAGTATCTGCAACGACTCGTTCACCTCGTCCGGGAGAAATCAATGGTAAAAACTATAACTTTATTAGTCGGAGTCAGTTTGAACAGTTAGTTACTCAAGGCGAATTTTTAGAATGGGCAGAATTTGCTGGTAACTGTTATGGTACGCCCCGTGAAGCTGTTTTGAACTATATTCAGTTGGGTAAGTTGGTGTTGCTAGAAATTGAACTAGCAGGAGCAAGACAAATCCGTCGTACATTCCCTAGCGCCCTGAGTATTTTTATTTTGCCACCTTCATTTGCAGAACTAGAAAACCGCATTCGTGGACGGGGACAAGATTCGGAAGAGGCTATTTCTCGTCGTTTGCAACGTGCTGAAGAGGAGATTGCCGCTGCTAACGAATTTGATATAAAAATTATCAATGATGATTTTGAGCAAGCTTTAAAGGAAATAGAGATAGAGATAGGACGTAATTTACCATGACATACTAGACATAGCCGGACATTCGTGGTATGATAGGACAAGCAACAAACTTAGTTCTATCAGATGACAGTAAATTATGTACCTCCAAGAGTCGCTGCTACCAGATTGGGAGTCAGCACCAAAACGCTTGAAAGGTGGCTTGAAAACGGGAAAATCGAAGGCATCTTTACCCAAGGTGGACAAAGAAGATATAACCTCGATTCAATTATCCCTGTTCGACATGGCAATCCGCCAGACGAACGAGCCACCCTTTTATATGCCAGAGTTTCAAGCCGCAGTCAGAAAAACGACCTTGAGCAACAGGTTCAGTTTCTCCAGTCTCGTTACCCTGACGCAGAAATCATCACTGACATCGGCAGCGGACTCAACTTCAAGCGAAAAGGTCTTCAAACCTTACTGGACAGAGTTCTCGGCAACACTTGCAAGCTTGTTGTCATTGCCCACAAAGATCGGCTTTGTCGCTTTGGATTCGATCTTATCTCATGGCTCTGTGCTAGGCAGCAAACTCAAGTATTGGTTCTCAACCAAGCGAACCTCAGTCCAGAACGCGAAATGGTTGAAGATATTCTTGCCATTATCCATGTCTTCAGTTGGCGATTGTACGGACTCAGAAAGTACAAAAAACAAGTCGCTGAAGACAGTGAGTTACCGAGTGTATCCAGTAAAGGAACTTGAGTTTATTTGGAAAAAATGGGTGGCTGCCGTTCGCAAGGTTTACAACATTTCCATTGCCTACTTAAACGAAAATCAAGGCTTTAGTAAGGTTGGTAAAAAAGGTGGAAAAATGGGGTTTAGAACCATGCTTAAAGCCTCCGGTTTAATCCCTCAATGGTGTTTAGATTTGAATGTTTCTAAAATACTAGACAACGCTTCAATGGCAGCATATAAAGCCTGGTCAGAAACAGCCAAAAACCCCAAAACAATTAATAAAGGTAAAGACAAAAAACCGCATCATCAAGCAGGACTAAGGATTGCTAAGTTCCGAAGTATCCGTGACCAAAAACTAACTATTCAATTTGACCCGTCAGCATATAAAAATGGTAGATGGATGGTATCAACAACTAAACATCTACCGCGTCCTGAATTTAGAGGACAAGATTTTTGTGTTTTAACTGACGGGTCTTCAGAACTCACCTACAACAAGGGTCGCTGGTTTGCTCACTTCCCTGTAGAATTGCAGCAGACCGCAAGTGTTACAAATAAAATAATTTCACTTGACCCCGGCATCAGAACTTTTATGACTGGTTTTGATGGCAGCGACTTCTTAGAGTTTGGGAATGGAGATTTCAACAAAATAGCTAAACTTTGCTCACACCTTGATAAGCTTAAATCAAAACATGATCTAAGCGTTGGACACAAATTCAAACGTCTTAGATCCAAACTTAGACTGGCGATGGAAAGACTCAGAACTAGGATTAAAAATCTTCGCTCTGAGTGCCATAAACAAGTCGGTTCATATCTAGCCAAAAACTATGATGTGATTGTACTTCCTACCTTTGAGACTTCCCAAATGGTTGTTAAAAAGAAACGGAAGCTAAGGAGCAAAACAGCTAGGGCAATGATGACTTGGGCATTCTATCAGTTCTCTCAAACTCTTGAACATTTGTGTAACCGTTACGGTTCTAAATTAGTGAGAATAACTGAAGAATATACATCGAAGACCTGTACTAAATGTGGTCACGTTCATAGAAATCTTGGTAGTTCTAAGAACTTTGTTTGCCCTAATTGCGGTTATGAAATACCGCGAGATTTTAATGGAGCCGTGGGGATTTTCCTCAAGGCAATGTGGGATACCACCTTTACCAACTCAGTTGGTGATGTTGTACTGGACATTCACGATATCTCAGATGTCAGGGAATGTCTCGGTTAAAAGTATCAGTCTCCTCTATGAAGACACGAAGATTTTAATGCAAGTAATCAATGAACAAGAACTAAACCTTAAAATATGCCAGTTAAATTAACTTTATGCCTTTTGTGACTGTAAGAATCAGCTAAGTCAGACTAGAATTAACCGGGCCAGTTAACCTTTGCTGAAATTCCCAACACAGGAGGTTTAATTTTGACGAAGTTGAAAATTGGTATTAATGGATTCGGTCGAATTGGTAGACTTGTGTTACGTGCTGGTCTTACCAATCCCAATATTGAATTTGTAGGAATTAATGATTTAGTTCCCCCCGATAACCTGGCTTATCTTCTCAAGTACGACTCCACACACGGAAGATTGAAAAGCAAAGTTGCAGCCAGAGAAGACGGGATAGTTATTGACGGTTATTTTATCCCCTGCGTATCCATGCGAAATCCCGCCGAATTACCTTGGGGTAAATTGGGTGTAGATTATGTTGTCGAATCCACAGGACTCTTCACGGACTACCCTGGGGCGGAAAACCACCTCAAAGCAGGTGCAAAGCGGGTTGTGATTTCTGCACCGACAAAAGAACCAGAGAAAGTAAAAACAATGGTCATGGGTGTAAATCATCACCTATTTGACCCAGCCAAGGACTTAATTGTTTCTAATGCTAGTTGTACTACAAATTGTTTAGCCCCTATTGCTAAAGTCATTAATGATAACTTCGGTTTAGCCGAAGGGTTAATGACCACAGTTCACGCCACAACAGCCACTCAGCCCACGGTAGATGGTCCCAGTCGTAAAGATTGGCGCGGTGGACGGGGTGCGGGTCAAAATATTATTCCCTCCGCTACAGGGGCAGCTAAAGCGGTGGCTTTGGTATTACCAGAATTGAAAGGTAAATTAACTGGAATGGCTTTGAGAGTTCCCACTCCTGATGTCTCCGTAGTTGATTTAACTTTCAAAACCACCAAAGCCACTTCTTACAAAGAAATCTGTGCAGCGATGAAAAAAGCTGCGGAAGGTAATTTGTCAGGTGTATTAGGTTACACAGATGAAGAAGTAGTATCTACAGATTTTCAAGGTGATTCCCACTCCAGCATCTTCGACGCGGGTGCAGGAATTGAACTCAATGCTAATTTCTTCAAAATTGTCTCCTGGTATGACAACGAATGGGGTTACTCCAACCGCGTCATTGATTTAATGTTGTCAATGGCCAAGAAAGAAGGATTGATTTAGGTAATGGGTAATTGGTAATTGGTAATTGGTAATTGGTAAAACATTCTTCCCAATGACCAATCACCAATTACCAATGACCAAACCAGGGCTTAACGGAGTGTGCTACCTTAACGTTACTCCTTACATACTTATGCGTCGCACTAAAATTGTTTGTACTATTGGACCTGCTACATCTTCACCTGAGAAGTTAGAAGCTTTGGTAAGAGCAGGAATGAATATGGCGCGGTTGAATTTTTCTCATGGCGCTTATGAGGCTCATGCTCAGGTTTTTCATCATTTGCGGCAAATTAGCAAGGATTTACACAAGCCAATTGCGATTATGCAGGATTTGTGTGGTCCAAAAATTCGGTTGGGAAAATTACCACCGGAAGGACTGATGTTAGAAGCTGGGACTGAGGTAACTTTTGTTTTACAAGAGAAGGGTGAAACTATTGATGAGTTACCCTTACCTCTACCTACTCTCTTTGCTATGATGCGATGTGGGGAAACGATTTTAATTAATGATGGGCGGGTGAAATTAACTGTTACCAGTCGAGACGCTGATAGAATTCGCGCTCATGTGAATATTGGTGGTTTGATTTCTTCTCATAAAGGTGTAAATTTACCTGCAACTCCTTTACCTGTAAGTTCAATTACAGAAAAGGATTTAATGGATTTACGTTTTGGGATACAATTAGGAGTAGACTGGGTAGCGGTTTCCTTTGTGCGATCGCCCCAAGACCTCGAACCTGCACGCCGGATGATTGAAGGCGCTGGCTCAAAAATTCGTCTCATTGCCAAAATTGAACGGGCGGAAGCAGTGGAACAGCTAGATGCTATCATTGCAGCCGCTGACGGTATTATGATTGCTCGTGGGGATTTAGGGGTGGAAGTACCGATTTATGAAGTCCCCCTGATTCAAAAAGACATTGCTCGTCGTTGTAATCAAGCTGGTAAACCCGTGATTACAGCTACTCAAATGTTAGAGTCCATGATTAGCGCGCCCGACCCTACTCGCGCTGAAGCTACGGACGTGGCTAACTCAATATTAGATGGCACAGATGCGGTAATGTTATCTGGAGAAACCGCAATGGGTGAATATCCCCTAGCTGCTGTCCAAACTATGCACAATATTGCATTAAGAACAGAAACCGTACTTCAAGAGGGAAATAGACATTCTTGGAGTCCGAAAGCGGGTAGTTTGACGGTGACAGAATCAGTATCTCAATCGGTTTGTCGCATTGCCTATGAAACTGGTGCAAAAGCGATTCTCTGTAATACTACATCAGGAAGCACAGCCAAACTCGTTTCTAAATATCGTCCCAGCACACCAATTATCGCTCTTACTTCCGACTGTACCGCCTACCGTCAATTGGCTTTATCTTGGGGTGTAGAACCGCTACTGATTCAACCTGTTCACAATGCTGAAGAAATGTTTGTGAATGTGGTAGACACCGTTGTAGATAGTGGTTTAGTTCAGGAAGGAGACAAGGTGGTGATTACCTCTGGTGTCCCAATTGGTCAATCTGGAACAACAAGTTTAATTAAAGTGCATTCTATTGGACAGCCAATTACAGCATGACGCATCTAAAATGGGTAGTTGGTAATTGGTAATTGGTAATTGGTAATTGGTAATTGGTGATTGGTAACAATTTCTATCACCACTGACAACTAACCACTGACAACTGACAACTGACCACTGACAACTGACAACTGACCACTGACATTGGAGTATGTTATGCCTAAGAACTTACTAGAAGCACTACGGGCGGTGACCGTTGTGGTAGCGGATACCGGAGATATCCAATCAATTGAACAGTTTAAACCTCAAGATGCTACTACCAATCCCTCACTGATTACTGCTGCGGCACAAATGCCGGAATATCAGGATATTGTTGATCAGACTTTACTGAAAGCTAAAAAAGATGCTGGCGCTGGTGCTAGTCAAGCACAGGTGGTATCTCTAGCTTTTGACCGTTTGGCGGTATCTTTTGGATTGAAAATTTTGCAAATTATCCCTGGTCGTGTATCTACAGAAGTAGATGCTCGGTTATCTTATGATACGGATGCTACTGTAGCTAAGGCACGGGATTTAATCGCTCAGTATAAAGCTGCTGGTGTTTCCAAGGAGAGGGTTTTGATTAAAATTGCTTCTACTTGGCAAGGTATCAAAGCTGGAGAAATTTTGGAAAAAGAAGGTATTCACTGTAACTTAACTTTACTATTTGGTCTGCACCAAGCGATCGCCTGTGCGGAAGCTGGTATCACTTTAATTTCTCCTTTCGTTGGTCGGATTCTTGACTGGTACAAGAAAGATACTGGCCGGGATAGCTATCCCGCAGCGGAAGATCCAGGTGTATTGTCTGTAACTAGCATTTATAACTACTATAAAAAGTTTGGTTATAAAACCGAGGTAATGGGCGCTAGTTTCCGCAATATTGGCGAAATTACTGAATTAGCTGGTTGCGATTTGCTGACTATTTCTCCAGGGTTGTTGACAGAATTGCAAAATACTGTCACAGAATTACCCCGCAAACTTGATCCTGCTAAGGTAGCAAATCTATCAATTGCCAAAATTTCTATTGATCAAGCCACCTTTGAGCAAATGCACAATGGCGATCGCATGGCTTCTGATAAACTTGCAGAAGGTATTGATGGTTTTACCAAGGCTTTGATTTCTTTGGAAAAACTATTGGCCGAAAGATTGGCTGGTTTAGAAAGTGAAAAGGTAACTGCTTAATAATTGGTGATGGGTAATAGGTAATTGGTAAAATCCTTACCTATTCTCTATTACCTATTACCTGCTCTATCTACTTTTCACGGGTTGTTTTCGGATTAGCTAATTCATATTTTGAGCCTCTATTTTTAATATTTTAGTGTTTTGCTATAAGCCCTAAATTGATAATTTTGTGGTTATGCAATCTTTGCTAAAAGCACAACTATGAATAATTAATTTTCCGTCAACTTAATTTGATTTCATGTCTGCTATAGCACCTCTTGTCATAGCCGCGATCGCTTGATCAGTCCCTGTCGGTAAGTGATAATATTTACCTCCGGCTGCTTTTTATTACCAGGATTAGAATTTACAGAATTTAAGGATGTTTTAAAGTTAATTTTGAGTACAAATTCAAGTTATCAATTGATATAGCTTTAACCCTTTTCTGGCATCAACATCAAATTTTAACCCGATCTCCATTCCTGGGGTTGTTTTAATCTCAGGAATTGACTCACTATTAATACTCTCTATTGTAGCTATTTGACAGTATGAATCACCTACTAAAAATAAACTATCTCCGACTGACAATAAATATTCTACATCTGCGGTTAAAATTGCAGCTTGAGGTTTTTTAAACCACTCTGTAATTTTACCAATTACTTGAGATTGACCAATTAATTTTTTATTTTCAATAACTTGATAAGTTACTAATTCAGTTAATGCTTGACACAAACTTTCCACAAAATCACATAATTCTAAAAGTTCCTTAGCCGATAACCAATTATCTATATTTGTTTCATGTGCTGCATCGTTACGATAACTAATAAATGTATCAAGTTCCTTGTCAACTGAGTTTTCATTTGCTCTGATTTCCTTAATAAAATGTATTACATATCTATTTTTTAAAATCCAAGACCATGTATTTGCTACTCCAGCATTTGTTAACAATCTTTCTAGAGTATCTTTGCGTAAATTGTCTTCATGAAATAGAAAAGCGTCTGATACTAGTTCATATTTCTCCTGACCAGTGTTTCCATAGAATAACCCTCGCATTACTGTTTCAGGATTTAAGTGCGAATATCTATTTTTTTTAAGTTCAATTAGCAATCTTCCCACTCCTATTTGGTGGGTATTGCGTATACTTTCTTCTAAGTTTAAATAATTTGGATATAATTCTGGTAATAATATTAACCAATCTCGAATTAAGTCTTCTACAAAGGTTTCATAAATAGCATATAAACGAGTTACGACAGCACAGTGATCATAAACACGCCCATCAGTTAATTCAGGGATATCTTGAAACACATTCATTAGGACTATTTTTGTTTCTTCTGTATATACAGAAAAATTTCCAAAAGCAATCTCCCGAATTTTCTCATTAGTTCTAATAATGGAACGAATAGTAGAGATATTACCCTTTACAGCCATAAGCAGATTCTGAAACATGGCTTTTACTCTGCTATGACCTGAGACAACATATTATCGAACAAACTGATTCCATTTTGGATGTCAGCCTTAGTTTTTCCACCGCCAGTAAATAGCTTCAAGTTATCTTCCCTAAACAAAATTTTAGTTTTCTCAATAACTCTTGGCTTCCGTTCGCGTAAAATATCTACATTTGCTAAGTGTCTGCTAAACCCAACCATTACCGCATCATAATAAGCTTTACGTGCTTCATTTGTCCAAGTATCAGACTGAGAATCAAAAGGCTTGAATAATTTCTCTCCATAAATTTGGTGAGCTAGATTTATAGTTTGGAGAAAAATGTTTTTCAGGAATTCTATATCTTCATCAGAAAATGATAAACTTTTCATCATATATAAGTCGAGAAATCCTTGCATACCCCTACTAAATTTATCAGTGTTACGTAATGCAAAAAACCGCAGAACTAATTCTGCATCTTCCATTTTTTTGTAGAGGTTATTATTCTGAAGTTCTTCATCATCATGAATAGGAATATTCCAAGCAGCCGCAAAAATTGGATTAACTGCTAATTCTAGCAATAACTGATTAAACTGACTATAAAATGAACAATTTCGTATTTCCTGACGACTCAGTTCTACTCCTCCAGTATTGATACGTGCAAAAGCAAGCTGTTTTAAAAACAGTGCATCTTCTGGACTAGATGTTGATTCTGTAATTAAAACTATAGTAGATATGGAACGACGATCAATTCCTGCTTTAATTTTTGCTGGTAGTTCTTTGTAAGTACGTCCATTTAGTTCTGGCCAAAGTTCTAATCCCTTCAATTTAAGATTGTTGTCATAGAATTCCTCAAGAGCCGTAATTCTCTGTTGACCATCCATGACTTCATAAACATTAAAATCTCTTTCGTAAAGAATAATTGGTGGTACAGGAATATTACTCAAAAAAGATTCTATAAGTCGAGATTTTTTTCCTTGATCCCACCTTTTTCTTCGTTGATAAAAAGGTTGAATGTCCATATAACCGGGTTTTTTTAACGCATCTACGAAAGCTGGTAGCTTTTCCCGGTTCATTTCGGTTAATATTCTTTGTTCACCTTTTTCATATTTATCATTTATTTCTTGATCAGACATAGTGATGTGGTTGAGAGAGGGTGTTTTTTCCCACATCTTTTCTTCCGTTGGAGTTAGAAGTTGCATTGAGTACGTTCTCCTTCAATGGTGATGAAAATAAATTGACCTATCTACAAATTAGCTTATAAACCTGACTCAGTTAAGGATTAAAACAGAATTTATAGATAGGTCTAATTACTATTTTGATTTCATGTCTGCTATAGCACCTCTCGTCATAGCCGCAATAGCTTTATCAGTGGCTTTTGGTAAGTGATAATATTTACCTCCGGCTGTTTTTGATAATTCCTTCGCAAAGCCAGTGGATACAAACTTACTTTCCGTATCAATTACCAACAACTGCATCCCTGAAGCTCGAATTCTGCCGGCAATATCTAATAATTCGGCTTTGATATCCGGCTTTTCTCCTGGTTCCATGGGTTCACCTAAAGAACGAGCTAAAGGAATATTACCACGTCCATCAGTAATTGCCACTATCACAACCTGCCCGATATCCCCACCCATTTGGGCATTTATCCCCACCCGTACCGCTTGAGTTAAACCATGTGCGAGAGGTGAACCACCACCGCAGGGTAATCTTTCTAACCTATTCTTAGCTAAAGCAATGGAACGGGTAGGAGGTAATAAAACTTCCGCTTGTTCTCCTCGGAAGGGGATCAAAGATACTTGATCACGATTTTGATACGCTTCTGTCAAAAGCTGCATCACCGCACCTTTAGCGGATTGCATCCGATTTAAAGCCATTGAACCAGAAGCATCTACAACAAACACCACCAACGCACCTGCTTTTCTCACTAACCGCTTAGAACGGATATCTCCCTGTTCGACAATCACCTTTTTATCAGGTTGTCTAGCCCGGCGTGCTTTTTGATATGGGGCTGCGGCTCGCAGTGTGGCATCTACGGCTATTCTTCTAGCTTTACCTTTGGGAATCATCGGCTTAATGTACCGTCCCCTATCGTCTGAGAAGATAATACTGCGACTTCCAGATTTACCTTGCTTTTGTGCCATTTGGGTAAAATAAAGCACCTCTGGGTCGAGAATTACCCCTTCTGGATCAAAGATAAATTCTTCGGGAATGTCTGGGGGTTCTTGCTGTTCTTGGTCTTCTTCTTTCTCTTCTTCCTGTTCTTCCTCTTGTTCTTCTTCTGATTCCGACTCGTCTTGATTTTCTTGTGGTGGGGGAGGTGGTGGTGGTTGCTGTTCGTCTGGTGGAGTTTGAATAATTGTGGTTCGGGGAACTATCACCAATTCCACTGCGCGACGTAAATCTTCAGCGGTGACGGTACTGCGTCCTTCTAAGGCTGCTGCGGCTTTGGCTACGCGCACTGCAAATAATTCTGCCCGATGTCCTTCTACACCCCCGCGAATGGCTTCATTGACGAGGTAGGTAATTTGTTCTTGGGTAATGGTGACTTCTTTTAACCATTCCCGTGCCAGGATGATTTGGGTTTTGAGTGAGTCTATATCTTCGCTGTATTGTTGCAGAAATTCTGTGGGAGACTGGGAATAGGCGATCGCTTGTTCAACTGCCTGTACTCTTTGATCTATCCCTAGAACTCCGTCTGCTGATAGGGCGATCGCTATTCTATCAAGTAAATGCTCTCTGAGCGCTCCTTCTTCTGGATTATAAGTGGCAATAAACAAAGTTTTGCAAGGATGTTGAAAACTGATTCCTTCCCGTTCAATTTGGTTACGTCCGTCCGATAATACGGATAAAAGTTGATTACTAATTTGGTCATCTAATAAATTGATTTCATCCACATACAGCACACCACGATTGGCTGTAGCGAGTAATCCCGGTTGAAAAATCGTATCACCTTGTTTAACCGACTGTTCCACGTCCACAGAACCTAAAAGTCGGTCTTCTGTGACACCGAGGGGAATCTGCAAAAAAGGTGCAGGGATAATTTCCGTTTCTATCTCCTGTCTTTGTTCCGCTAAAAGTTTATCATCCCATTCTTCGGGGTGGTTGGGGTCACAGTTGCTAACAGAACCTTTGACAACTTCAATAGGTGGTAATAAAGCGTGAATAGCCCGCGCCATCACAGATTTAGCCGTACCGCGACGACCTGCAATTACCACACCCCCCAAAGCGGGATCTACTGCTATTAATAGCAAGGCTATCTTAATTGCTTCTTGACCAACTACAGCAGCCAAGGGAAAAGCAGTCATTGTCGGGGTAAGAGTAGGCGCAGGCATTTTTTCCTTAATAGTTATTATAGTTTTAGCATAGCAATTCCTGGCACATTTTAGAATATGTTCTTAAAACGTCAGGCGATTGAAAATCACCAGATCCCCGACTTTTCAAAGAAGTCGGGGATCTAAACCAGGAAAAACCCCTGTCTCTTGATGATTTCAGGTGACATACTCCACACACTCCATTTCAGGTGAGTGTGGGCTTCTCGGCGACTCTTTTATGAAGACATTAACCGAGCTTTAAAGCCCTATGCCCTAGGGACTTTTTGAGATAATTTTTAACCTTTTTGATAGGCTGCTTTTGGTGCATTTAATTGAGTTACACCTACTATTGAAAATTATATCAAACTATTTGGAAAAAAATAAAGAAAGTGTTCATTCCGCACTTCGTGCCGCTTCGCTAACACCGACCAATATTGCTAATTTCGCTTACGCTCAATTTTGCTCGTTGGTCAAGAAAGTCACTCGCGCGTATTGTATTCATCCCATCACCTCCCTATCGGTTAGGTGAGAGGCTTCTACTGTTTCAGCTAAACTGTTCCTCAGCGTCCAAATTAAATAACATTTGCAGAGTTTGCATACATCGTCTTCTAGCTTCCACATCTTGCTGGGCGCGTAATTGCACCATCGGATCATGGAGAATCTTATTCACTATTCCCCTTGTCAAAGCCTCAATTACCTCTTGATGCTTTTCGCCAAATTCCGAACCCAAACGAGATAAAGCCTTTTCTAATTCTTGTTCGCGGATAGTTTCGATTTTATTCCGCAGAGAACTAATTGTAGATACAGTTTCTAAACTCCGCCACCAAATATCAAAAGCTTCAACTTCCTCATCTAAAATCTTCTCAGCTTCTTGCGCCATTTGCCGGCGACTTTCATAATTTTGGGCGACAACCGCCTTCAAATCATCAACATTAAAAGCCTTGACATTGGCCAAATCATTGACATCTGCATCCACATTTCGGGGGACAGAAATATCAAATATCATCAATTGTTGATTGGGTTCTAACACCGTTTCCAACTTCGCCCGATCTAAAATCGGTTCAGTGGAAGAAGTGCTAGTAAAAACTATATCACTAGCGGCAATAACTGACATCATTTCTGGCAGCAAATGAATTTGGATCGGTTGTTCTGGGAACAACTTCGCCAATTCTTCAGCCCTTGTGCGGGAACGATTAACAATACTAATTTGAGTTGCACCTTTAGAAATCAGGTGTTGTACAAGTAACCGGGACATTTTCCCAGCACCGAGAATAGACACCCGATAAGGAGATAAATTTTCTACTTTCATCTGTGCCAATTCCACAGCGGCCGAACTGATAGAAACCGCACCAGTCCCAATACTGGTTTCGGTGCGAACCCGTTTACCCGCCGTTAAAGCTTGTTTAAATAAGCGATTTAAAATGGTTTTGATGCCATTAAATTGTTGTCCGAGTTTGTGGGTATTCTTAACTTGAGCGAGAATTTGACCTTCACCCAAAACCAGACTATCCAACCCACCCGCAACCCGTAAAATATGGGTGATAGCATCAGTATGCAGCAACATAAACAAATGATGTCTTAAAGATATAATCGGCAATTTGCTATGTTCAGAAAGGAACTGGGTAACTTCGTGAATTCCTTGGGTAGTTTCGTTACTAACGATATAAATTTCTAAGCGGTTACAAGTGCTGAGAATAGCAACTTCATCAACATGAGGATAACTCAGAAGTTGAGCGATCGCACTTTCAATTTGAGGTTCAGGAATACTTAATTTTTCTCTAACTTCTACAGGGGCTGTTTTATGGCTTAACCCCACCACGGCAATATTCATTTTTTAAATAGGTAATTGGTTTGGTGTCAGTTGTTAGTTGTTAGTAGGGGCGAAGCATTTGGAAGATAAATTATCGGTCATTGCCAAAAATAGTTCTCCAAATGCTTCGCCCGTACAGTTGTCAGTTGTCAGTAGGGGCGAAGCATTTGGAAGATAAATTATCGATCATTGCCAAAAATAGTTCTCCAAATGCTTCGCCCGTACAGTTGTTAGTTGTCAGTAGGGGCGAAGCATTTGGAAGATAAATTATCGGTCATTGCCAAAAATAGTTCTCCAAATGCTTCGCCCGTACAGTTGTCAGTTGTTAGTAGACTATCAAAAACTGATTGACGGATATAAATTGACCAAAAACTATAAAATACAAAGTTTTTAGATGTTCACAACCTGTCGAATTTACTTTGACAGACTACTAATAACAATGGACTACTGACCACTGACCACTGACTACCGACTAATTACTACCGACTAATTACTACCGCAGTTGGATATTCTTAGGTTCGTCCCACAAGTGAACTGTATCCACAAACCGAGCGGTTTTGGATTGACTAGAAATAACCAAGCTTTGGGTTCTAGCACCACCGTGGAAGAAGCGCACACCATCCATCAAAGTTCCAGGAGTAATACCGCAACCAGCAAATAGCACTGTTTCACCAGAAGCTAATTCATTAGCGTTATAAACTCGGTCTCCGTCAGTAATACCCATTTCGTTTAAACGAGCTAGATTACCTTCTCTGCTTTCACCAATTAAACCAGTTTGTACTACTTCTGGATCGTATATTAGTTGTCCTTGGAAGTGTCCACCCAAGCAGCGTAAAGCAGCAGCAGAAATTACACCTTCGGGAGCAGCACCGATACCCATTAAAGCATGGATATTAGTACCAGAGAAAGCGCAACAGATAGCAGCAGAAACGTCACCATCGCTGATTAGTCTTACTCTAGCTCCAGCGGTGCGAATTTCTTGAATGAGGTCTTTGTGACGGGGACGATCCATCACTACTACTACTAATTCCTCAACGGAACGGTTTAAGCACTCAGAAAGGATTTTTAGGTTTTCTGTAGCAGACTTATTGATATCAACATGACCTCTAGCGGCTGCTGGTGCTGCGAGTTTCTTCATGTAGAAGTCAGGAGCAGCAAATAAACCGCCCTTTTCAGAAATTGCCAAAACTGCCATGGAGCCATTTTGACCGTAAGCAACCAGGTTTGTCCCTTCGCAAGGGTCAACAGCAATGTCAATTTCTACAAGTTCATTAACATTACAGAGACTTGCAGCATTTGGCTGAGTACAGATACCAACTTCTTCTCCAATGTAAAGCATGGGAGCTTCGTCCCGTTCGCCTTCACCGATGACGATGCGACCACGCATATGGATTTTGTTCATCCGTTCGCGCATCGCTTCCACTGCTACTTGGTCAGCAATGTTCTTTTCGCCCTTACCCATCCACTTAGAAGAAGCGATCGCTGCTTGCTCAACTACTTCTATAATCTCTAACCCAAGAGTATTTTCCACGAGTATCCCCTCTAAATTACTTGTCTTAGCGTCGTTTAATTAGCTATTTCAGTTTTCAAGTTTACCAAAACAAGGATACTTATGGAAAAAAGTCTTGACTAGCAACTATGTTAAGTTTTGCAACTAAGGCAGTATTGCGAGTTTTTACAGTACATTCATATTAGTTAAGTTAAAGTAGAAATTGCTGACAGTAATTGAGTAAATGCGCCTAGCAAGTTAGAATAGTCGTGGTGACAGCCTCTCCACTGTTCCTTACGAGGCTTTTATGGCAGCAAATCTCAAACAAATAGCCAAGTATCTAGATAATCTTGGTTGGGACTACCGTTTTGATGAAGAAGAAGACCGGATTATTACGGGTGTGGAAGCGGAAAACATCGAAGATTTTCTGATAGTTGTCCAACTGGACGAGGAAGGGAAATTTTTCCGGCTATTTGCACCCCAAGTTTTGGCAGAAGTAAAAGACCATCCCTACAAAGACGCTATCCTCCAGACGATGCTGGCTATTTCCTGGGAAACTAAAATGCTGCAATGGGAATATGATCCATCCGATGGTGAAATCCGCGCTATCATCGAATTTCCCCTGGAAGACTCCCTGCTCACGGAAAGACAATTTAACCGTTGCCTGAGCGGATTAATCCAAATCGTGGATACCGTTGCCCTGCCGCGGTTGCAAGAGGTGATGGAAACAGGAGAAGATCCGGGAAATCTGGACTTAGGAGAAAGATTATTATTGAGTATTCAAGAACAAGCTCCTGGATTATTAGAACTCCTGGAAAAAGCCATGGAAGCGCGGAAAAAGCGGGGTAGTTTGTCTGATGAATAAAGCGGATCACTACTGAAATCACTAAACTGCAAAGTGATAACCTGATTATATACTGAAATCTTGTAAGGCTGGATTTTTATGACATCCTATGCAACCTCCTCTGCTAAAGCAGAAATGAGTGAACTCCGGCGGTTAAAAAGCTTATTACCCCCAGAATTACAAAGTTGGGTAACAGTTGAAGGCACAACAGAGGTTAATCCATCCCTGATTCGTTGCGAAGAAATTGGCAAAGACCAAGTGGAAATTCAAATTGACTTGGTAAAATGGGATGCTCTGGCAATGGACCAGCGGAATTTGCTGTTTTGGCACGAAGTTGCTCGCGTGCAAAACGACACTATTCCCAAAGATGGTTGGGAAATGGCCGCACTGGCCATTGGTTTAGGTGGTGCTGTTGGTGAATTATGGGTACAAGATGGATTATTGCTAGTATTAGCTATGGCGCTCTGTGGCGTTTCTGGTTGGCGATTATATCAAAAAAATAATGGTGGTAAACAAGTTAAAGAATTGCTAGATGCTGACGAAAAAGCGATCGCTCTGGCAACCCGCTTTGGTTATAGTTTACCCAACGCCTATAAAAGTCTTGGTAGTGCCTTAAAAACCTTAGTGGAAAACACTCCTAGCAAAAATCAGCGTTCTCGATATGAAGCGAGACTTTCTGCTCTTAAACGCAGCGCCAACAAAGCCAAAGCTAAATCCCGGAATGAGGACTCTGGATTGTGAAATTTTGACAATTAGTGGGGTGGGAGATACCCAACCCACAAAGATACAGTCAGAGTCAAGACTAAAAGCCTTGAACATCAGTAATATCTATCTATTAGACTTTTATATTCAGAAAAATTTCCGAGAAATTCATCTATTTAACAAAATATTAAAACTTTATCAAACCTTCTTATTTTGCTCATAAAAACTTTTTAAATTCGCGTCTTTGTTGAATATTTTATAAGTTTAGGAAGTCACAGGTCGCAAAAATAGCGAAATCTCCTTACTTACATCTGCAACTAATCAACCGCCGATTTTAACTTTTTAACAACTGTACTTTGGAAGACAATTATTTTTTTAAATAGCTCTAACTTAGTGTTAGAGGCTGGTTAAAGGAATTTTTTATCTTCTTCATAATGAGTTTTATTGCTCACATTGAGAAATTTTAAATTTAGACCTACTGAGTCTAAGTAGGAGATAGTTATTTCCAACTGTTTTGGCCAATATCCGTCAGGTTATCAATAAATTAGCAGGTTAATTAGTGATATTATTGCTGGCTGAAATTTTGCTAAAAATTGTGCATGAAGCAGAGGATATCCTTGAGTTAAGCTAATGCTATTGTTGACAAAGGTAAGTTTTTTCTGGCAACCCATTCTAGTCATATAGATAATCGCCCAGAATTTGCATGAGCTGCAAAGTCCCGTAATTCAGGAAAACAGTCAATTTGGCAGTTAAAAAGGGCATTGTAATTGTTAAAACTGTCACAAAAGTAACAATGCAAATCACAAAAAGCAAAACAAATAAAAATCTGACGTATCCCGACGTTGAGATATTCCCCTTGAATTGCATAAAAAGACTTAAATCAGGTATCAGTAACATTAACTTTATTTTTAGTAATCAGATGATCATGAGAAATAACAAGTTGATTCACCTATTTACAACAGCAAAAATTTTGACAATTGCTGCTATTGTGAAGCTGGATTGGGAATATTTTCTCTAATCTTTAAAAATCTCCCAGCTTGTGCTTCATCATCCAGATTAAAAATCAGGTTAATTGTTTTTCCAGAAGAAAATTACGGTTAACAAATTAGATTATATATGGCAATTAAAGTCCAGAGTTTTATGAGTAGTCAAACCACACCAGTAGACTTTCCAGTTACTTACTTAGAAAGCGCAGTAATCTTGCAAGTTCCAGTGAGGTTAACTGTGCTTGAGGCCGTCAGTTTTAAGCAAACTTGCCAAAACTTAATTGCAGCGGATTTACCACCAGGGCAAATTTTTATTGATTTCCAAAATACTACTTTTATGGATAGTAGTGGTTTAGGTTCTCTAGTCAGCAACTTTAAAAATTCTCAAGAAAAGGGAATCAAAGTAACACTGCGTCATGTTACACCCCAAGTCATGGCAGTTTTAAATCTGACAGGGCTAGATCAGGTGTTTCCCATTGAGTCTCTTCACAACCTCACACTAATAGCCACAGATAACTTTACAAACTCAGGAAAAAATACTTCTCGCAAAGTAGATCCACTTCCTCAAACTCATAATTCCGTGGCATCTTGGATGAAACGGCTGATTGATATTGTGGGATCATTAGTTGGTTTAGTAATTACATTTATTTTGTTTATTCCCATAGTAATCGCCATTCAAATTGACGATCCTGGTCCAATTTTCTTTAGGCAAACTCGTTGTGGTTGGATGGGTAAGCGGTTTGCAATTTGGAAATTTCGGTCTATGTGTGTAGATGCAGAAGCTAGAAAATCCCAAATCAAAAATCAAGTCGAAGGCGCTTTCTTTAAAAATGATAATGATCCCAGAATTACTAAAGTAGGTAACTTTTTACGCCGTACCAGTTTGGATGAACTACCTCAATTTTGGAACGTTCTCAAAGGGGAAATGAGTTTAGTCGGGACTCGACCACCCACACCTGATGAAGTAGAACGCTACGAAGTCCCCGAATGGCAACGTTTAGACGTTAAACCTGGTATGACTGGTGAATGGCAAGTTAACGGCCGCTCTAAAGTTCGGAGTTTTGAAGATGTGATTCGGTTAGATTTACAGTATCAGCAAAATTGGACTTTAGTTTACGATTTAAAGTTAATTTTCAAAACCATCACTATTTTGTTTAATAAAAACAGTGGGGCTGTTTAGCCACTGCTAAACGTCAGCATTCAGCTAATACCTGACGACTGAGCTACTAAACTAAATTCACCAGGTTAAAACATTCAATTTACCCAAGTTACAAATCGGCTTGGGTTTATTTTTATGAAAGGAACAGGGAAACTAAGCTATCTACCAGGGGTGAGGCTGAAAACCTGGCTTGGGGGCTAATTTTTCGCGTCTGTTCCCCATTCCCCATTCCCTATTCCCTTGGTTGATAAAGTGATCAACTGTAGAATATGTTACTATTCAAAAAAACCTATTCACACAATTGCAGTTCAGCTATTTTGAGATATTTGTAAGCAAGTTGAATAAGTAGTGGCAACAGAAAAAACGCACATGAGGTTGAATGACTGAATCTTTCCCCCGAAATTTACCATTGACAATAAACCCTGTGAGCAGACCTAAAACTGACACAGAAGCTACGAGTAAAAATTTAGCTTTAACTATTGCTGAGGCAGCTTTAGACCGCAAAGCAGTAGAAATTATCTTGCTCAATGTGGCAGAGATTTCTTCCCTCGCGGATTACTTTGTGATGATGACTGGTTATTCTAAGGTGCAAGTTAGGGCGATCGCTGACGCAATTCAAGGACAAGTTGAAATTGACTGGCAACGACGACCCATCAGAACAGAAGGCAAAGCCGAAGGAACTTGGGTACTACAAGATTATGGTGATGTCATCGTCCATATCATGATGCCAAGAGAACGGGAGTTTTATAATTTAGAAGCGTTCTGGGGACACGCGGAACGTATTTCCCTACCAAACGCCGAGAATGTTGGGAGTTAACCGATATGATGCGATCCTCCCTTGAGAATTGCCCAGTTCCTACAGAACAACAACCACTGAATGAGTACGAAGAATTAAAAAATGCCTGGCTATTTCGAGATAGTATCTTAAGCTGGGCTAACTTCACCAAGAAAATTTTTTGGATCTGGGCTTGGTCTTGGTTAGTAGCCGGACCTGTGGCAGCAGCCAGTTTTTCTCCCCAAAAGCAGATTTTTAATTTTCTCCTTTGTGGATCTGGTGCTGCTAGTATAAGTATAGTGCTAGTATTAGTCCGGTTATATTTAGGTTGGTTCTATGTGCGCGATCGCCTTTATAGTCCCACCGTATTCTACGAAGAATCTGGTTGGTACGACGGACACACTTGGACAAAACCCCAAGAAGTCATCAGCCGTGATCGCTTAATTGTTACCTACGAAATCAAACCCATCTTCCAACGCTTGCAAATTACCTTTGCCGCCTTGGCTCTTACGTATCTTATTGGTACTATAGTTTGGCATTTCTTGTAAATAGTCAGTGGTCATTAGTCATTAGTAAAACAACTGACAACTGACAACTGACAACTGTACGGGCGAAGCATTTGGAGAACTATTTTTGGCAATGATCGATAATTTATCTTCCAAATGCTTCGCCCCTACTGACCACTGACCACTGTACGGGCGAAGCATTTGGAGAACTATTTTTGGCAATGACCGATAATTTATCTTCCAAATGCTTCGCCCCTACTGACCACTGACCACTGACAATTCACAAAATAGATATAAACCCATGACAATGGGAAAACGAACTCAAGCCGCAGCACTAGAAGTCCGGTTGCTGCGTGAAGGCATTATCGAATCTCGGCATATAGTTCAGGCTGTAGTTAGTGATGACCGGGGACGGGTACTTTCCGTTGCTGGTAACGCTGAAACCGCCGCATTTGTCCGTTCTGCCCTCAAACCATTTCAAGCACTGGCTATCACCAGCACAGGCACATTAGAACGTTATGGTTTGAGCGATAAAGACTTAGCAATTATCACCAGTTCCCACAAAGGCAGTATGGAACAGGTGAGACAGGTATTTAACATCCTGTGGCGAGCAGATATTGACATCAATGCCCTGCACTGCCCAATTCCTCAAGGTAAGAGTAGTGCTTTAGAATACAACTGTTCTGGTAAACACGCCGGAATGTTAGCTGTTTGTCAGCAACGCCATTGGCCGTTAACTAACTATTTGGATCGTAAACACCCAGTCCAACAGTTAATTATCACCAAAGTAGCAGAATTGCTGCGAATGCCAGCAGCAGAATTTCTGACCGCCCATGATGACTGTGGCGCACCCACATATCTGATGCAACTCAGTCAAATGGCCTCTTTATATGCTGTATTAGCTTCCAGCAATAGCGTGGATATGGAGCGAATTGTCCGAGCCATGAATCATCATCCCACAATGGTGGCGGGTGTTGGAGAATTCGATACAGAATTGATGCGCTTAACTCCTGGTGAACTGGTGAGTAAATCTGGAGCAGAAGGGGTACAGTGCATTGGCCGACTTGGTGAAGGCATGGGATTAGCTATCAAAGTCATGGATGGCTCAACACGCGCTAAATATGCCGTAGCTATTCACATCCTCCAACAAATGGGTTGGATTAGTCCCAGTATTGCCCAAAGCCTCTCTGAAAAGTTTATGAACCTGGGGAAATACAAGCGTTTGGAAGTAATTGGAGAATTATCGCTTTTGTAGTTGACAAACTTTTGACTTCGCGCTATATTAAAGGAGTCGAGAGAAAAGCGACGAAAGCGACGCGGGATAGAGCAGCCTGGTAGCTCGTCGGGCTCATAACCCGAAGGTCAGTGGTTCAAATCCACTTCCCGCCACCAAATAAAAAATAAGTCCCTGTAATTTTTAAAGATTACGGGGACTTGTTTTATGTGTTGGGTTGACCCAGGGAAAGCCAAAAAAATCCTTGATCATGTTGGGCTAGGAGTTGCTCAATCAAACCTGTATTTGTTTAAGGGGACGTAGAAACCCCATCTTCAACGAAGTAAGATGGGGTAGTTCATCTTGTTTACTCCTCTGCCTCCAATCCTGCCAACTCCAGTTCTAGTTGTTGTTCTTTCTCTGGAATTGCCAAAATTTGGGGCAGTTGTTCGATTTGAAAATACTGATGAAATTTTGGGGTTATTTGCAGAGCAAAGGAGCGAGAATCACTCTCTCGGCGTTTGCGAACAAAACCAGATTCTACTAATTCTTGAACGTGCTGATAAGCTCCTGAACCCCGTAAATTAATCAATTCGCTTTGTAATATGGGATTATGGAGGGCGATCGCTGCTAATGTCCGTAAAGCCCCCACACCAAATTCTACTGGTATTATAGCTTGCACTAAATCATGGAATTCCGAACGCAGTTGTAAACTATAACCATGTTCAGTTTCTACGACTTCTAAAGCTGTATCTCGACGGGAATAATTCTCAATTAGTTCGATAATTCCTTCTTCTGCTGTGAAGCGATCACACTTCGCATATTCAGCAATTTCACTTAGAGATAAGGGTTTACCCTTTAAATAAAGAATTGCTTCTATTTTGCCGGCTACAGGTATATTCTTGGGCATTAATCAGTTGTTAGTTGTCAGTAGGGGCGAAGCATTTGGAAGATAAATTATCGATCATTGCCAAAAATAGTTCTCCAAATGCTTCGCCCGTACAGTGGTCAGTGGCTGAAAATTTTCACCTATTTTATATAACTAAGTATAAATTCAGCGATCGCTAAATCTTGAGGAGTCGTAATTTTCAAATTAGTCTCTTCCCCAGGAACTATTCTCACTTCAATACCGCATTTTTCAAACAAAGCCGCATCATCAGTCACTTCCCAACCTTGACGGACACCTTCAGCATGGCACTGTTTTAACAATTTGACATCGAACCCTTGGGGAGTTTGGGCAGCCCAAAGCTGTTTACGCTCTGGTGTGTTTTTAATTATATCATTGTCGTCAACGACTTTAATCGTATCTTTAACAGGTACAGCCGCAATTAAACCAGAACAATGCAAAATTGCCTCAGAACAAGCATTAAATAACTCTGGTGTTGCCAAACAACGAGCGCCATCATGAATTAAAACTTGTCCTGCATTAGTTGGCAATGCCTGTAAACCATTATAAACTGACTCTTGACGGGTAGAACCACCAGGAATGAATACTATTGTTTTTTTCAGCTTTAAGTCAGCGATAATAGACTTGAAGTCATCCCAATCTGGAGGTTGAGAAACAATTCCGATCCAACTAATAGAACTTGCAGCTTCTGCGGCTAACAACGTCCAAGCAATCAAGGGTTTTGAACGTACCTGTAATAAAAGTTTATTACGATCAGCACCCATTCTTTTGCCACTTCCGGCTGCGGGAATTAGTAAATGCACAACTTTTCCTTAATCTTTAATTAAATAAATTCAAAATACCCATTGTTGAAAATAACTTCACCAGCAAAATTCTCAATACCTATATTCTCCTAAAATATAAAACAATAACCGTTAATAAATATTATGCGTGTAGTAGCCCTAGTCCCTGGTTCAATTGATAACCAAATTCTTTTTTTTGCCACTCTTGATGATCTGAAGCGTTATTATCCCGACGCGCAGATAGATGTGATTGTAGAACCCCAGTCAAAGGCTGCTTATCGAGTCAGCAAGTCAGTTCATGATGTATTAACCTTTGATTACAAAGATCGTAATAGTTTAGCTGATTGGGGTAACTTAGTTGGTATGATCCGTGATCGTGAGTATGATGTCGCTATTATTGTCGGACAAAGTTGGTGGGTAGGTTTGTTAATGTGGTTGACGGGAATTCCCACACGCATTGGCTACCAAGGAGAAGGTGCGGTTTTTCTCACTAACCCTATTCCGCCCAATTTATCCGAGTATGTGGCAAAAATGTACCATAATTTACTCAAACCTTTGAAAATTAATACTCCTTGTCCAGCATTATCAGTAAATGTGCCTAAAGTAGATATTGAATGGGCGCAAGCAGAACAAAAACGCTTAGGAGTGAATGAAACAGGTTTTATTCTCATCAATGCTGGTGAAGGTAGCCTAGATACAACTTATCCCGTAGAAAATTGGCAACAAATTATTGCAGATTGTCAACAAAAACAGCCAGATTTACCTGTTGTTGTCATTAGAGAAGCAAATAATGAGCCTTTAGTCAGATCGCTTTTAGAACATTGTCAGAATATTAAAGTTACTTCTCCCGATGATATTGGTAAGTTAACTGCCATAATTGCCGGTGCTAGTTTAATGGTATCTGTAGAAAATAGCTTCTTGCAATTAAGTATAGCAGTAGAAACATATACAATTACTTTGTTAGATTCTATAGATTCAGAAAAATTATTACCTATAAGCGAGAAAGTATTAGCTATTACTTCATCAACTGGGAAAATAGCAGATATCTCACCCCAAATAGTGTTAGAAAAAATTTGGGGAGGCTGAGTATTAATTTTAGATTTTGGATTTTAGATTGAAAAAAAATATCCAATCTAAAATCATAAATTCCATTGTTTAGGAATTAGTTTTTTCAATCATTTCAAAGAAAGCATCATCTAATTCATAACCCAGAATTTGCGCTAAAGATTTGAGTCGAGATGGACTAGCAATATCTTGTTTGTGCAACCAATCACTTAAAATAAAGATTTTGTGCATCAGAAATATTTCTAAAGCTTCGGGGTTATACTGGATACCTTCCTTAGAACTAAACTGATGAGGTACTAACATAGCTGCATACCGAGCTAATTCTCCTGCTTTCCAGTCTAGTAAAAATGGCAACCAAGGATACTTGGCATCAAAACGCACAAACCACAGTCTGACTTCGGGAATTTCCGATAGTTCCCGTGGATCATTTGCTTCCCGCTCAAACTGAATTTCCAGACGCAGTTGCTGTTCATGGGCAGAAATGCTTCCCTGTTGCAGCAATGGTTCAATCACCGTTAAGGCAGGTGACACATCTAAACTATAAATAGAGTTGTTGTTGAGGGTGATTGTGATTGTCATGAACTGATAGCTACTTACTCAACAGTGTTGAGAATCTACAGTAGCAGCTTTTTTACCTCTTTAGGTAGACATTTAGCCGAATTTTAAGATAAAGTTGTTATGAGTTTGTTTTAGATTAAGAAAATGATAAGTTAGCAAACAGCCAAAATTTTCCTCGAATTTTGCCCAAGCAAGTTCTATCGTGAGGATATTTTGAATTGATTTATCCCCAATTCCTAGAATTCACAACCTGAAATATGTACAAGCAAGGGATTTATCCTAAACCTATTTGTTCTTTACAAGATGCTTTGGATAGGTGTAAAATGTTAGGGATGCGTATCAGTCGTCAACGGCGCTTTGTTTTGGAATTGCTTTGGCAAGCGAAGGAACACCTTTCTGCTAGGGAGATTTATGATCGACTGAATCAAGAAGGTAAGGAAATTGGACATACTTCGGTATATCAAAATCTAGAAGCTTTATCTAGCCAAAATATTATAGAGTGTATTGAACATGGGGAAGGACGATTATATGGCAATAATAGTAATTCCCATAGTCATGTTAACTGTATAGATACAAATCAAATTTTAGATGTGCATATAGAATTACCTGAAGATTTGTTACGTCAAGTGGAAGCACAAACAGGGATGAAGATTTCTGAATATACTATTAACTTTTATGGTTATCGTGACAAAGTAAGTGATTAGGAATTAAAAATTTAAACTAGCCTAAAAAATCAGGAATCAACTTTCTTGTAAAAATGAGCGATCGCCTTGTACAATTTTTATTAATTGACCCAGATCCAATTTTCCGTTTAGGACTCAAGATAACACTGGAAGCTATTCCTAATTTACAAGTAGTAGCAGATGTTGCCACAGATACTGCCGCTTTGCAGGTTTTAGCGGAAATACTAACTGGAAATTCTCGGCAAATTAAATTAATTATTTTAGAATTAGATAATGAGCAAATAGGGTTAAAATTCTGTAAACAACTCAAAGCTTTATATCCCCATATACCTATATTACTTTTAAGTTCAAAATCTCAACCAGAAATGCTCATTGCTGCCAAAGAAATCGGGATAAATGGCTATTGTCCTAAAGGGATATCAATTTCTCAATTAGTCCCCATTATTCAAGAAGTAGCTAATGGTGGTGATTACTGGTTTGCAGATTCAGTAATTGTTAATTCTCCTTTCCCATTTGCTAAGTTGCGAAATAACTTACAAAATTCGGGAATTAATAATATTGATCAAGCCCTTGATAAAGTTACAGAACAATTAAAATTGCCGGGAATAACTCTATTAAATAAAGCAATTTTAGCAGGACAACGACGCGAACTTTTAGCGGCTCGGTGGGTTGTTAATCACTTATTGACAGCAGAGAAGGAAAGACAAAGACTATCACAAGAAAACCAATTACCGTCCTTAGATATTTTTCCCAATCAGACTATTATTAAATCAGATCCACGACCATTTATGAACGTACCACCGATAGTTAGTTCTCAACAACTGCAATCTGAATTATTGACTTTAGGTTTAAATAAACTCAAATTTTCTTTAGATAATCTTACTAATACACCTTTAGAAATTGATATTCTTCGAGAAAATAAAAAGCGAGAGTTACTTTATATTATTCTTCAGCAATTTTTTAAGCAGTTGGAAGAAGTCCGGGCTTTTAATTTTGATAAGAATCAGCTATTTAATTTACAAAGCCAGATTTTACTAGACTTATGGCAATTTACTATTACGGAGTTTTTTGGAAATTATTCCCGAATTATTTTAGATAAACAAGAAATAAGTTTGGTTAAATTTTTATTAGATAAAACCACAGATTCGCAAACAGAAATTATCAATAAAGTTCCATTTCTATTTGAATTATTGACTTATCTACTATTATTAACAGATTTATGTATTGATAACGTTTCTTATCCAGCAGGAACGCAAGAATCTCAATCTCAAGCATTATCAATTTTAGAAAATTTATTGATTCACATAGCTAATGCTGTAATTCAACCATTACTAAATAATTTAGCAGACGAAGAAAGTATTAAACAAAATTTTTATCATTGGCACATGATTTCCACCAGAGAAATTGAGAAATTTAGAAATAACTTATCTTGGAAATATCAATTACATCAATATATAACTGAAGCGCAAACAATTTTTGAAAGTCGCTATGAATTATTTATTTTTGCCCCTCGGGGAATTTCTAAAATATCAATTTATGCTCCTCGAAATCAAGAATTAGCTCAACTTTCTGGAATTCCTTTAGGGGTAACATTAATACTAGAATTTCGGGATGCTATTTCTCCCCGCATACAATCATTAGTAGGCTTTTTAGGAACTGGAATTGTTTTTGTTCTCACTCAAGTAATTGGCCGAGGTTTAGGTTTAGTTGGGAGGGGAATTTTACAGGGAATTGGTAGTGTTTCTTTAACGGAAAAGGGACAACGGAAGAATAAGTAATTGGTAATTGGTAATTGGTAATTGGTAATTGGTAATTGGTAATTGGTAATTGGTAATTGGTAATTGGTAATTGGTAATTGGT
>NZ_JAQMTJ010000024.1:0-3092 GCF_028330815.1 Dolichospermum lemmermannii CS-548 | reverse complement strand
TTCCCTGTCTCATAGCTCAAGTCCGTTAAAACGGACTAATGAATTTTCCTAGTATTTAGTCATCTTTTAGATGACTTTCGCTATTAGCAAGGAACTTGAGTTCCTTGCGGGATGAAGATTTTGCGTTAAGTTGACACCAATGAGCACTACTAAACCCCTACAAATCACATCAAATCAACAGTTTTCCTAATATTACTTAACCAACGCAGAATACACTTTTTAATATCTGCGGGGTTAGTTTGTCAAAGTATGAGGGTATTTATTTTATTTTTTATATTTTTGCAAACCCATGAGATTTAACGGAAGTTTTCTTCCCTAACAACCAATCTAAATGCTGTGGCAATAATTTTGCTAAATCATAATTATTTACTATAGTCTTTCTTGCGGCTGCACGAATAGCTTTCATATCTTGGAAGTTATCTAACACTTTGTTGACTTTATCTGCTATTTTTTCGGGAGAAAAGAAATCTACTAAAAGTCCATTTTTACCATCTTTAATTACTTCTAAAACTGGTGGAGTATTAGCAGCTATTAACAAACATCCTGTTGACATTGCTTCTAGCATTGACCAGGATAACACAAAGGGACGAGTTAAATAAATATGGGCTGAGGATGCTTGTAAGACTTGGAGATATTCATGATAAGGTAATCTACCAGTAAAGTGTAATCTGGATAAATCTAAATCCAGTTTTTCTAACATTAATTGTTTATAGGTTTTACCATCAGGAAGAGTTTTACCGTAAGCTACTCTATCTTCTCCCACAACTACAATATGGCAACTTGGTCGTTGTTGTTGAATTAATGCCACTGCTTCCATAAACTGAGGAAAACCCCGATAAGGTTCCATTCCTCTGCCTACATAGGTGACTAATTCTGAGACATAGGAAAGGTCAAGATTAATGCGGGGTAAAACTAATTTAGCATCTGGCTGAGGTTGAAAAAAATTAGTATCTATCCCATCGTGACAAACATTAATTTTACTATGATATTCTGGGGGAAATTGTTGATGTTGCCAATTAGTGGGAGTAAGACCTCTATTGCAATTATATAAATCAATTAAAATCGGGGCGTTTTTTACACGAATTCGACATAAATCATCTGCATTTAATGGTTCATTGGGATCAAAATCAGCATCAGAACCGCGAGGATGATAAAACCATTCAAAGAAACACAATAATTCTGCTTTGGGAAAAACTTCTTTCATAAATAATGTTGGACCCCAACCAGAATGACCATAAATTATATCTGGGATAAAACCCTGTGCTTTGAGGTTTTCTGCGATTCGATATACAGCTTGTCCGGTGAGAACGGCATTTTCTAAATTGCGGACATAATGATGAGTTTGGGGTGCAGCTTGACGGGAAGGTTCATAAATGACTTTATGTACACCTGGTATTGTTCCTTCTTGACGATTGGTAGTAAATACTATTTGATAATTATCATCTTTTGCTAAAGCTGTGGCTAGGTGACGAAATTGGGCGGGAAAATTGGGATGTAAGAATAAAATGCGTTTGGGAGTTATGGCAGCATTTTTCATAAAGTTTCAATATTTATTTCTAAGTAATAGAATCACGTAAATCATTAAGAGTAATCTAGTATAAGCTCGAGGTTTTAACCAATCATCAAGAGAAGCGATTCCACAGGAAAAATCAGAGCAGGAGTGATGAATAGAGAGAGTTTCAGGTGGATAAATTTGCTCAGAAATGATCTAACTTGAGCGATAGTAAAAATTTCCTATTGACAAATTGATAAAGAAGTGATATCTAACTTGTCACCCGTTAAGGGGTTTAGCACTGCTAAACCCCTACAAATCGCATCAATCACAGGATAATTTGATGATGTAGAGACGTTTCATGAAACATCTCTACAATGTGGTTTCCTTCAAGGATACCAGAAGCTACGCTAAGGTAGTTGTAAAGTTATTGAGTCCTAAAGTACCAGTTAAACCTGTCACCTCAATGATGGCATCAGTAGTTGCACTAAACCCGGCTGTAGCATCATTAATAGCCACAAAGGTACGACTACCAAAGGAGAATTGAGCAGCAGCGTTAGCTGTAAAAGTAGCAGTAGTTAACTTAGCTGCAATTTGGGTTGTATCCAATGTTGCCACAGATCCGGCATTAGAGAATCTGGTGCGGGCAGTGGTAACAAGGAATAAATCATTGCCAGTATTAGCAATGAAGTCAGTAATAACATCAAAGCTGTTCAAGACGGAATCAGCTAAGTTGCGGTAGTCAAAACGATCTGTTCCCAGTCCTCCAGTGAGAGCATCTTTTCCAAGTCCTCCCGTTAGGATGTCATTGCCATAACCACCATAGAGGTTATCGTCATCAGCACCACCGTTTAGAGTATCATTAGAGTTAATGTATTCAACTTTTATTGAAGAAGTTTTGTCGTTGAAATCACCTACCCAATTAGTGCTTTCGGTAAATGTGCGACTACTTCCAGTATATCCTGAATGTTCGTATAGTGTAACTTTAAAACCTGGACTTACCTGCAATGAAGATAGTGAATCATTACCAATCTGTAAGTTTCCTAGATCATAATTTCCAACTTGTAGGTCTTGGGCTTGTCCTCCATAACTATCGTGCTGGTAGATGGTTGCACCTATGTATTCAACTTTTATTGAAGAAGTTTTGTCGTTAAAATCACCTACCCAATTAGTGCTTTGGGTAAATGTGCGACTACTTCCAGTATATCTTGAATGTTCGTATAGTGTAACTTTAAAACCTGGACTTACCTGCAATGAAGATAGTGAATCATTACCAATCTGTAAGTTTCCTAGATCATAATTTCCAACTCGTAGGTCTTGGGCTTGTCCTCCATAACTATCGTGCTGGTAGATGGTTGCACCTATGTAACCACCAGGGTCACCATACAGGATGTCTTTACCATCTCCAGAGATGAGAACATTATTACCAGCGTTACCAGTAATGACGTTATTAGCAGCGTTACCAGTACCGTTAATTGCTGTTGTTCCTGTCAGAGTTAGGTTTTCAACGTTAGCAAGAGCCGCAATCGTGTAAGTAACACTAGATTGAATGGTATCTGTACCTTCGTTGGCATTTTCGATAATGGTATCAGTGGTGCTA